>CAYXMS010000029.1:0-17497 GCA_964466185.1 uncultured bacterium | reverse complement strand
TTTAAAAATATGAGGAATATTGGCCGAATTTACAGAAAAGATGTTGCTTTATCTTTGGAGTGATTATAAGAAGTTAGTTCGGAAACTAAAAACGGCAGATATACTGCATTTATCGACGATAATTCGATCCTCAAGACTTTTAAAACTCTTGTGTGACAGCGAAAGCTACGATATTTTACCTGGGAAGCTCAGGTACGTTAATTCGTTAGCAGAACTGCTAGGCTGACGTGTCAAAATAAGTTTATGCTTTTGCATAGATTTATGTAGAATTTTAGAAGCGGTTGATCAAAAGTGATTTTGATCCGAACGGGGATAAGCGAAACGGTACGAATTGGTACCCACCCCGTCCGCCATTGCAACCAGTTCGAACCTTTAATATAAAAAATCGTATTGCAATACATTAAAGCTAAAGCTTTGATTGTTAGTGTTTCTCAGTTTAGTTGCTTAGGCAGATTGAGTGTAAAGCCGTGCGTTAATAAATCATCACAAATGCTTTAAAACATGTATTAACAATGCATGGTATATAATTTATCAATTACGGAGTAATATCTATGGCTTTAGCCATTGGTATCTGTCAACGCATGTTTCCAAAAAGCTTTTGAATAGAGTTTTAAAAATAGCGAATAAAGCACTAAAAGGCCCACTGCAATTTTAAAAAAGAGTTCTGTGTGCTCTCGAAAAGAGGGGAATAGAAGTTGAGAAATCACAGGAGTAACTAATAAAAAACTGCAAAAAAGCGCAGGCGTCAGAATAGATTTACTTTTGATTCGATAATATAAAAGAATAGGAGTTAGAGCAAAATTTAAAATAACAATTCTAAGAAGATTTGCTAAAAGACCGTAAGAACTGGCAACAACAGGAAACAAAAGCAACGGAATTGTCCAGAGGCTCCACAGAAAAGAAATTATCCAGACGGCTTGAAAGGGCTTAGATTTTAATTTTTCCCATAAATATCCTCTCCAATAAAGTTCTCCCCCTAAAAACACTACTGTATGGACAGCTATAAATAAAAAATAATAGTTTAAAAAATAAAAAAACGCTGATCTAAATTGCTGTAAAAAAGACGGCCTTGCTAAATCTGGATTAAAAGTATTGATAGAACCAAATGGTATAGTTAAAAGAAAGGCTAATAAAGAAATTCCTATAGAGCTAAGACAAGCCCAATATAAATAACGGTTAGGATGTTTAAAGACGGTAAGTTTAAGGCCTTCTTTATAAGAATAAAATAATGCCGTTAAACCGGGACTCCATAAATATAGCACTGAAAAGGTTAAAACAAATAAAAATTTAGAAAAATAAGAACTTAAAAATAATTGTACTCCGATAAATATTGCTGCGATAAAAAAGAGAGTTAGAAAGGATTTATTTATATATTTTGTCATAAAACACCTGTTTTTGTTTTAAAGCTATTTTAAAATTAACTAGTTAAAAATAGAAACACTTATTTTTAACAGTTAAAAAAAATAAAAAACTACAAAAAGTTTGGTTGTTAAGATCCGATTTGGGCAAGCGTACACGCTATAAAACAGGCTATTCCAGCCCAACCGTCTAAATTTTTACAAAGAGCTCGGCACAATTTGTTGCTGCGAATGCCGTAGGAACATTATCCAAAAGTAAAATAACAATTGCGGGAATGGCTACTTTGTTGACACGTGCTGCAATTTTGGAAAATTGTAAATTTTTGTTACTTGTATCTTGAGAACGGCTTTGAAGAATGGTTTGTTAATTACTTGAACTTTCTTCGCCTAAAGGCGAAAAAGGTTCAAGCTTGGAATTAGGATCTATGGTTTTTATTAGATTTTTAAAAATAGGTGTATATTTCGAAAACATTTTTGTTACAGGAATCATTTTTAAAGCGGCATCCATAAAATCTTTGCTATAGGGAATTTTTGCAATGATAGGCAGTTTTTTATCCTGGGCAAATTTTAAAATTTTTTGGCAGAATTTTTTTTCTAGGTTGTATTTATTAATCACAATACCGGAAGGAATCTGGAATTTATCTGCTAAAAAAAGCAGTCGCTTTAGATCATGCAAAGCAGAGGGCGTAGGCTCTGTTACAGCTACAATGTAATCGCTGCCGGTTAAAGAGGCGATCACAGGACAGCCAATGCCCGCAGCGGCATCGACAATTAGTTTTTTCCCTTGTTCTTTTTGGAAAATCTGTTCGGCATATTTTCTAACTTCAAAGACAATTTCACCAGATGCAAGCTGGCCTAATTTAAGCTCTCCCGAAATCAAGTTGATTTTATAGTTTTGGCCCCTGTGGATAGTACCAATTTGTTTTTTGCTTTCAGAAATAGCTTTTTGTGGACATGCTACAAAGCAGGCTTTGCAGCCAATGCAAAGATCTTCAATAAAAGCAGGCTTTTTACCTGGGGCGAAAGCAATTGCATTTTGCTTGCAGACCTGAGCACATTTTCCGCAGGATGTACAAAGGTCGAAATCAAATTTGGGGATTGGTTGAAAAACGATTTTTTCTTTTTTTAACTTAATATCTAAAAGTAAATGATCATTAGGACATTCAACATCAGCATCTGCTAAAAAAACTTTCTCATGCCGTGCATATTCTAAAGCTAAAGCTGTAGCAACCATGGATTTGCCGGTGCCGCCTTTGCCTCCTGCTACTGTAATAATCATTGATGCTCCCTGCAGTTGTCTTTTAAAGCCGCTTTTTTAAGCTTTTGGGTTTGCCATTTTTGAAAGATTTCTTCTACGGTAGAAGAGGCATAATCTACATACACTTCAATTTGCAGGTTTTGACACATTTGTAAAGCTTTATGTCCGATTCCATGGCAGAGAAGAACATCAACTTGATTTTGTTTTAAAAAATCAGGCGGCAGTAAACTTCCTCCTCTATGGGAAGAAGTGTTTTCTAAAATGTCTACAAGTTCTCCCTTTTCATTTAGAATAGTATAGTCGGGACATCTGCCAAAATGTTCGAAAATTTTATCTTTAACAACTTTGCTTTCAGAAGGAATGGCTATTTTCATTTAAAAAACCTTTTAATTGTTGATTTGTTGAAGTTTTTCATTTAAAAAATGATCAATCGCTAATTTAATATCACCTTTTGCCTGGAAAACAGAAATTTGAAACTGTTTTAAAACATCCAAAGCGCGGGGACCTATATTGTCGGAAATAATAGCATCGACATTTTGATTGGCTAAAGTTTGCGCAGATGCAATGCCGGCGCCGCCGCGAATGTCTTTTTGCATATTTTTTAAAGCTTTAAAAGAAACAATTTTTCTATCTTCTATGAAAACTAGTAAAAAATAAGGGCATCTGCCAAATCTATTGTCTATATTTCCTTGTAGATTTTCAGAAGATGAAGAAATAGCTAGAGTTAGTTTGTGAGCTTTTTGTAAATTTTTTTGTTTTTCCTGCATAGTATAATAACCCCCTTTAATTTTAATCGCTTTGCCATGGACCAAAGCTTCAATAATTTTTTTTCTGGCATTTAAAACCAATCTATGAAAAGTCGGTTGGGAAATATTCATTTCCAAGGCCGCATCTGTTTGGTTTTTTTGCATCAGATCATTTAGCCTCAAAGCTTCTAATTCCTCACAGCCTAAAATAACCTCGCTTAAAAAATTAAGCGGTTTTCCTGCTGGCTTAAAATAAGTAGTAGAAGGCGAAAAGCCAATTTTTCTTGTTTTGGGCTTGCGCGGCATAAGGCAATGCTATTTTTGGTTGAGCTGCTCTAATTGTTTTTCTAATTCTTTTTTTTCTTGTTCTAGATCCTGGATGGTTTCTTTTAAAAACTGATTTTGTTCTTCTTTATTTTGAAAAGAAATATTGTTTGTAAAATTAAAGTCCCGGCTCCTTTTTGAAAAGCCTCTTCTCTGGCCGCGGCCACAAGGGCCCAGTCCTCTTCCTAAAGACCTGGAATTTGGGCCTCTTCCATCAAAATTAGGCATAAATTGATCCCCTTTTTTTGTTTTATATTGAATATATATTCATAATAAAAGGGTCTGTCCTCTTTGTCAAGATTCTTATTTGGATTTAAAAATTTTTTTGCTCGCAGATGCGATCCATTTGCGGTGAACCAATATATGCAAAATAACTAACACTATGAAAATCAAAGAGCTCCAAACATGTAAACTCTTCCAGCTATATCTGTGTAGGCCTAGGAAATGATGAACTTGTTGCACACTTTCATGGATTTGCTGGTATCTTCCTTGAAAATGATGAGAATAGCGATTGGCCGAAGGAATAAAAAAACCTAAAACCAGACCGCTAAAAGCCGAAATAAGAAAAGCTATAAATGCTAAAAAATCTAAAAAATAGTTTTTTTCCAGGAAAACATTTATTTGCTCCTTTGTGTTGTGTATCTTTGTAATTTGTTATAACATTTAAGTAATTAAATCAAATAAGTAATTAAATCAAAAATAATTATAACTATAAAAATTTTAAGAATATGAAAATAAGGCATCAAAATATTCCAGCCTCTTACCTGGTTTTGATCAAAGACCAGAAAATTTTACTTTTAAAAAGACAAAATACCGGATATGAAGATGGAAAATATAGTCTCATTGCTGGGCATGTCGATCCCGGCGAAAATTTTACCCAGGCCCTCATTCGCGAAGCTTATGAAGAAGCCGGTATTAAGATATTACTCCAAGATCTGAAAGCTGTTCATGTTATGCATAGAAAATCAGGAAAAGAAGAAAGGGTGGATGTTTTTTTTAGCGTCTTTAAATGGCAAGGGGAAATTAAAAATAAAGAACCCCATAAATGTAGCGAACTTTCCTGGTTTGAGCTTGATCAAATTCCCCATAACACGATTGGTTACATTAAACAATTAATCCAGCACACGAAAGATGGGGTTTTTTATAGCGAATATGGTTGGGATTGATATGCTCTCTTTGTAAATCGTTCTTTATTAGATATTTACATTAAATCCTTGATTGCCAATCACTTATATCTGGGTTTTCTGATTTGCTTACATTTTAAATTAAATTTTTTTTATTTTTAGCCTTTTGTGTAAATAACTTGTTTTTAGCCGCTCATTCTTTTTTTTATTAATAAGTCGTTTATAATGAGAGGTTTGTGTATAATAAGGTTTCATTGTTGGATTCTTTTAAAGCCGTTTTTAAATGATTTTGATTGTTCTTATTGTTTTAGTATAAACCATTTAATATTAGTTATTTAGGATTTTATAATCCGTTTATTGTCAGTTAGTTATGTTAATTAAAATATTTATTTAATTTTAATAAAGATTTTGTTATAATAATATTAGTTAAAATAAAAAATTAATAATAAAATTATAATAAATAAATTTTTAATAAGAAGGTAATTATGACAGTTTCAGATGTTAGTAATGTTTATCCCAATGAAGAAAGTGCTGTTACTATTGGAGCACAACAAGAACCTAAAAGTGTTAGGAGTAGCCCGCTAGTAGGCTTGTTTGACCTTGCAGCCGACTCTTATGTAGGTTTTATGGGTAATTGCGTGACTGCTGTAACCAATATTTGGAATCAGAGCAACAGAATTTTTGTCGATGCTTATCAAGGTAGTGAAGATCAATCATTAGTCAGTAGATATGGAAAGGCTGTATTCGATGCAACAGGAGTTGTTGCAAAAGAAACTGTGCATGCTGGATTAAAAAACACGGCACTAGTTATTCAAACTTCACAAAAAGTTTATCAGATATCTGATAAAGGAATGGATGGAGCCTTAAGCCGGGGAGTAGAAAAAGTCGGTGGTACAGTTAAGAAAGCCTTGGGAAATCATCACTCATTTATAGAAGCTTTCACGCCTAGTATAATAAATCGGTTGTTAACTACAGCTGGATTACCCCCAGCTTATGCTGGAGCTCTTGCAGTTAGCTTTAAAAATAACTTTTTAATACCTTATATTAAGGAAAAATTACCGGAAGTTGAAAAACAACAAGACCATCCTATATTAGAGACAGTTTTAGGTAGTAGTGCTTCTGTGGTATTGAGCAGTATATTGGGTATTAATGATGATAACATATTACAAACAGCAAAGAATGAAACGGGTTTTCAGGTTTATTCTCAGTTAGTACCTAAAGATATGCAACAATGGATTTTCGCTATGCATTTAATATCTCAGGGTGTAGATATTAGAATTGCTTTCCTTGCTGGAACGATGATCAACAATCCAAAAACTGCAGCTTTAGTTTTAAAAAACTTTTTAAGTAGTGTTGGAACGTTTGTAATGCATCCTATTGACACTATTAAAAATATTCCTGAAAATCTTATACAAGAAATTAAACATATATATAGAACTTTAAGTACTGGTAATTGGAAAGAATTTTTCGCTAGGGTATTAGCTTTATTAGTGCCAGTTTTAATTGCTGCATCTTTATTCGCATTTCCTCTTTTCCCAATAACTACAGTTATTGGAATTACTATAGTTGTATCTGCTCTTTTATTGACTGCGACTTTTACCAAGATGTGTAATTCTAAATGGTCTTTATCTACTGAATATGATAAATATTTGGCTTCTTTCCAGATGTCTCCTTCAGGTGTTGCTGGGCAAGTTAAGAGTTTTAAGGAATTTAAAGAAGAGATGGCATTCGATAATTTGAATAATAACAATGGGGATGAAGCAAATGATTTCTTTGCAATTGTGAAGCCATTCTATAACACATTGTTAAAGGGTCGAGATTTTAATGAAGATATGCAACAAGCAAAAGAGTATTTGGATCTTTCTGCATCAAGTGAAAGACCAGTAGAATCAGCAGCAGCAGCAGAAGAAGAAGACGTATGGTATGATGCAGAAGAAATAATAAATGTGTGACCTTAACCTATTTTTTAGTCTAGGCCTAAGTAGACGTTCTAGTTAATTCATCCTTATCAATAGGAAAAGGAATAGGCAGGAGATGGCTAGTCACAAAAAGTTCTATTTTTCTCTTTTTAGAACTTTTAAACTGCATATTTTATAAATCCTATAGACCCTTTTGTGATTAATTTTCATGCCTGATCTTTTCAAAATTACATGAATACGACGATAGCCAAAATGTTTCTTTTCATAGGCTATTTCTTTAATCTTATTCGTAAGCTCGGTAAGTTTTTGTGAGCTATAGCGCAATAAAGAACGATGGGCCCCAACAAGCATGCATACGCGCTTTTCGTTAAAATTGTGGTTTTTCATAATCGAAAGTGAGCTGTCTTATTGGCCTGCGGGGTTGTCATTTTTTTGAATTTCGAGTTTTTACTATCTAAGCCTTTTAGTCTTTTAGCTTCAAAGATCGTCATCCCTCCAAATTTTGATTTTCATTTGTAGAAAGTGGCTTTGGATATATTATTTTTTTTGTATCTTTCTTGTTTTGATGTAAAAAAAAGTTCACTAAAATTCTGAAAAAAGGTAAATAAACTACATACTTTATAAACTGCCAGGGGAGGCCTAAGGTGAAGTGTCCTTTTTGCGGATTTGCAGAATCTAAAGTTACCGATTCCAGATCTTCTTCCGATTCGGTCAGAAGAAGAAGACAATGTTTGAAATGCGCTCAGCGCTTTACTACTTTTGAAACTGTAGATTTGACCATTCAAGTCAGAAAAAAAGATGGCACATATGAAGATTTTGTCGAGGAAAAACTCGTAAAAGGGTTGCTGGCTGCTTGTTACAGAACCAAAGTCAGCCATGACCAGATCCGTGCTTTAGTTTCTAAAATAGCGGCAGATTTAATGGCCGGACAAATAAGAGAAATCACTTCCGAGGAACTGGGAAATATTGTAACCGGGGAATTGAAAAAAATAGATGTTGTTGCATATATTCGCTTTGCTTGTGTATATAGGCGGTTTAAGGATATCGGCGAGGTTGTAGAAGAGATTCAGGCTGTTGCGCCTGAAAACAAATAAAAAAGGAAAAATATTATGGCTCTTAATAAAAAAGAATTGGAATCTTTCAAGGAAAGATTGGTTTTTCTAAGAAATCAAATGACTAGCTTGATTCAGGGAACTAAAGAAGAGGTTAAAGAATTAGATCAGTCTAAAGGCTATTCTCAGCATCAGGCAGATGAAGGAACTGATGATTTTGGCAGAACTATTAGTTTGGAACTTTCCAATAAGGAACTTTTTATTTTAAAGCAAATAGACCGGGCCTTGGAAAAAATTAAAGACGGTTCTTATGGCGTTTGCGATGTGTCAGGAAAGCCCATTGCTAAAGCCAGACTGGAAGCTATACCCTATGCTGTTATGACTGTAGAAGCTCAAGAAAAAATGGAAAAAGGCCTGATTTAGGAAAATGAGACCGGTTTTTAAAAAGCTGCTTTTTTTGGGAATTTTTTTAGCTCTATTGGGGCTGGATGCTTTTTTGAAAAATTATATTTACCATAATCTTTCGCAAATGAGGGCTTTGCATCCTTTTTATCCCTATGGCGGAATTGGTATTTTTCAAGATTTTTACGGGATCAGTTTTTCTGTTGTTTCCGTAACTAATAAAGGAGCGGCTTGGGGGCTTTTAGCTTCTTCCCCAAATTTTCTTTGGTGGTTAAGATTTATTATTATTGCCTTTTTGGGGTTTTATTTAGTTTTAAGAAAAGTAGTATGGCAGAGATTTTTAGCTTTAGGCCTGATTTTAACTGGCGCTATAGGGAATTTGTTAGACCGGTTTTTTTACGGTTCAGTTGTAGATATGTTTTATTTTCAGTTTGGATCTTATTCTTATCCGGTATTTAACTTGGCGGATAGTTACATTACTATAGGTATTTTATGGTTTTTATTGTCTTCTTTAAAAGAAATTAAACATACAGGCAATTGAAATTAATTCATATTTCCTAAAATATTTATTATAAAAGTAAATTAGAGATGCCGGATAAAATTAAAATGACCAACATAGCAATTCTCAATCTTGGAAGCGAACTGGTTAGCGGAAAAACTGCTAATACCAACGCAGCTTTTATCAGTAAAAAACTGCAGCATTTGGGTTATGAAGTGCAAAAACATGTGGTTTTTAGCGATGAAAATATTAAACAGGCTCTTAAACAGACGCTTACAACAGCAGATCTGGTGATTATAACCGGAGGCTTGGGGCCTACAATAGATGATAAAACTAAAGAAGAAGCTTCCAGGTTTTTACATCTGCCTTTGACGATCGATCAAAAATGGCTCAAAGAGCTGAAAAAAAGAAAGTTGAAAACTCCCTTTTTGGAAAATCAGGCCCTGGTTTTTCAAGGTAGTAAAGTTTTAGCTAATTTTTTGGGAACGGCACCTGGTTTGATTGTGCAGCAAAAATGCAAGTTTCTAATTTTTTTGCCTGGCGTACCGCAGGAAATGAAAGCTCTTTTTCAAAAACATGTGCCGGCTTTTTTAAAAAAGCATTTTCCTCAAAAAGAAAAGATTTATACGGAAGAAATTTTTTTATGTTCGCTTAAAGAAGTTGATGTTGCCGGTTTTTTGGAAAAACTTTTAGCTTCTGGCAATAAATTAGCAGATTTTAAACAAATTAAACCGGGTAAATTCAAAAAAGAGCAAAAAAATAAAATAGAAAAAAAAACGTTTCAAATATCTTGCCAATCTTCAAAAATTTCGGATATTCAAATCGGCATTTATCCGCATTATGCTGTTTTAAAAATAACTTTGACAACAAAAACTAAAGCCGCAGCAAGTAAAAAAGCCAAAGCCAAAATTTTAAAACTCAAGCAAAAGATAATGAAAGAATTCGCTCCCTATGCCTTTGAGCTGTCTGAATCAAAAAATGTTTCTGATAGGATAACATCCTCAGCCGATGCTGCTTTAACTGCGGCTTTAAAAAATTTAATGGTGAAAAAGAAAAAGACCCTGGCTGTTGCTGAGTCTTGCACAGGCGGTAGCATAAGCTCTTTATTGACCAAAGAACCCGGAGCTTCAAAATATTTTTTAGGGGGTATTGTTAGCTATCATAATGACTTAAAACAGCATCTTTTAGGAGTCAAAAAAGAAACTTTAACCAACTATGGAGCAGTCAGTCCGCAAACAGTGAAAGAAATGGTGAAAGGGTTGTTTAAAACGACAAAAGCAGATTTTGCCATAGCTGTTTCCGGGATTGCCGGACCTGGAGGGGGCACTAAAAAAAAGCCTGTAGGCACAGTTTTTATCGCTTTGAGCCAGCGGGATAAAAAAACGCAAACTATTAAATTAAATCTGGTAAAGGATAGAAATGAAATAATTAATTTTTCTACTTCCTTTGCTTTAAGTCGTCTTTTAGTTAAAATTAAGTCGCTTTAGTTTTTTTTTTAATATTAGAAATACCAAAAACATTAAAAATGTTAGAAACATTAAAAATTTCAAAAAAATATTTGTTGTTAGATAGCGGTGGCCAGGAAAAATTGGAAATGGTCGGCCCTTTTTGTTTTGTGCGGCCGGCAGCGGCAGCCATTTGGCCTAAGTCTTTATCTGAAAAACAGTGGCAGATTGCAGATGCTGTTTTTTCCAGAAAGGAAGGGGGCTGGCATTTTAAGAAAAAATTGCCGGCTTCCTGGGAAATTGAAATTGATGGCATTAAATTAAAAGTCATGCCGACTTCTTTTGGCCATTTTGGTTTTTTCCCGGAACATTTTGAGCTTTGGCAAAAACTTTCCAAATACCGTTTAAAAGGAAAAAAGATTTTAAATCTGTTTGCTTATACAGGAGCTAGCAGTTTGCTGTTGGCTTCTTTAGGAGCCTCTGTATGTCATCTGGATGCTTCTAAAGCTTCGGTTAAATGGGCCAAGGAAAATGCTCTTTTAAACCATTTGGAAAAAAAGCCGGTTCGCTGGATCGTAGACGATGTTTTTAAATTTTTAAAAAGAGAAGAAAAAAGAAAATCTTTTTACGACGGCATTATTTTAGATCCTCCGACATTCGGCAGAGGTAGCCGCCAAGAAGTGTTTAAAATTGAAACAGCCATTCTGCCGATGCTGCAAAAGTTGGAGGAATTACTTAATCCCAAGGCCTGTTTTTTGGCTTTTTCCTGCCATACCCCCGGATTTACTCCGCTTCTTTTGAAAAATCTTTTCAATGGCGTTTTTAAAAATAGAAAAGGCCGAATTTCTGCGGAAGAATTAAGCGTGCCTTCTGAAAACAGCCCGTCGCTGCCTGCCGGAATGTATGCTTTGTGGGAAACACAAACAGCTGAATTTACTAAAGAGCAATAACTATCATTTTAGGTCTTATAGATGCCCAAAAAGCCCAAGCTGAAAAAAACAAATAATTTAGTTCAAAAACAATTAAAGCCCGTATCTTTCCAAATCGCATCTTTACAGAATCCTAAAATAAAACAGGCGCTGGCTCTTTATAAAAAAAATGTCCGCGATGAAAAAAAGCTTTTTTTAATTGAAGGATATCGCGAGCTTTTACGTTCTTGCCAGGGAAAAGTAAAAATCAAGCAACTGTTTGTCTGCCCTCAGCTGTTTTTGGGAGAAAATGAAAATGCTTTGATTCAAAAAATACAAACTCAGACTAGTCAAATCTATGAATGCGAAGAAAAGGTTTTTAGAAAATTGTCCTATCGCGATCGGCCTGATGGCCTGATAGCAGTAGCATCTTACGAACTAATGACTTTAAAAGATTTGGAAAAATGCTTAAACGCAGAAAATAAAAATAATTTTAAAAATCCTTTCATAGTTGTTGCGGAAAGTATTGAAAAACCCGGCAATTTGGGCACAATCCTGCGCTCTGTTGACGGCGCCGGCGCCGACTGTTTGATTTTGTGCGATGAAAGAACCGATCTTTTTAATCCTAATGTAATTAGGGCCAGTATAGGCACGCTTTTTACGGTTTTTGTTATTAAAGCATCTTCTTCGGAAACAATAAAATTTTTAAAAACTAACAAGATTAAAATAGTAGCTACTTCTCCCGATAGCAAAACAGTCTATACCAAGGCAGATCTAACACAGCCGCTGGCGGTAATTGTCGGCAGCGAACAGCTGGGACTTTCAGATAACTGGCTGCAAAAAGCCGATTTAAAGGTGAAAATTCCTATGAAAGGAATTTCTGATTCTTTAAATGTCGCCTCCGCTACTACTTTAATGCTTTATGAAGTGCTAAGACAAAAAGAAAAAAATAGTTAAATCAAATGCAGATAAATAAAAAGCCACAACAAGACAAGGATCAGGATAAAAGCCAAACACAAGAACAAAATAGGCCTTCAAAGGTATTATTTGCTTTAAAGCAAAATGTTAAAATTGTTTATTTGGATAATCATTTGCTTGTTGCTTTCAAACCGGCATCTCTGGCTACACAAAAAATTGCTAAAAGCTCAAGATCAAAATCTGCAAAAGAACAAAAAGGGGCTTTGGATAATTTGGCTAATGATCCGGAAAATAGCTTGGAAGATATTTTAAAAGCTTTTTTAAAAGCAAAGTTTAAAAAAACCGGCAATGTCTTTTTACATGCTATTCATCGTTTGGACAAGCCGGTTTTTGGCTTGGTTGCTTTTGCCAGGACATCTAAAGCGCTTTCTCGTCTAAACCAGCAAATGAGAGAGAAAAAGTTTGAAAAAAAATATCTTGCGCTGGTCGAGGGCAGGGTCAAAGAAAGGATAAAAATTTTAGAAAATTTTATCATACACGCACAGCATAAAGCTAAAATTGTCACTAAAAAAAATAAAAAAGCAAAACTTGCCAGACTGCAGTTTAAAAATATACGAAGCCAAAAAAAGCAAAGCTTGCTTGAAATTACTTTATTAACAGGCAGATATCATCAAATTAGAGCTCAACTGGCCGCTTTTGGCCATCCTATAATAGGAGATGCTAAATATGGTAGCAAATTATCCCTGAATGAAGGTAATTTATATTTGCAGGCTTTTTATTTGGCCTTTTTTCATCCTGTAACCAACCACAGGCTTTCTTTTTTTAAAACAGTTTTTTGATTTTTTTTGGTGTTAAATTTAAAAACTTTTGCAGCAATTTGTACAAGATTTCAAGCAGCTGGTTTGAGTAGTTGATAGAAGACAATCCTTGTGATTAATTATGGTTTTTACAAATTTACATTTGTTATAAGATAACTTAAGCTTTTTTGAAAAAAGATAATGTTAAATTTTTTTTAAAAACAAGCCATTTTTAATTTTTAAAATAGGAAAAAATATGCAACGACAAATTATTCAGGCGGTAGAAAATGTTATTAAAGCCGCTTATGTTTTAAAAACTGATGAATCTGTTGGTTTTATGGAAAAAGCAGCTTTTGTCATAGCTGAAGCTTTTCGTTTAGAAAAAAAAATTATTATAGCAGGAAATGGCGGCAGCCTTTGCGATGCTATGCATTTTGCAGAAGAATTTACAGCTTTTTTCAGAAAAAAAAGAAAAGCCCTGCCAGCGATTGTTTTATCGGAAGTGGGGCATTTGACCTCCGTTTCCAATGATGAAGGCTTCGATGATGTGTTTGCCAGAGGAATAGAGGCTTTTGGAAAAGAGGGAGATGTATTTATTGCCTTGAGTACTTCCGGAAATTCCGAGAACTTGATCAGAGCTTTGCAAAAAGCGAAAAAGCAGAAATTAAAAACCATAGCCTTTTTAGGCAAAACCGGTGGAAAAATGTTTTCTCTGGCAGATCTGGAATGGGTAGTTAAAGGTTTTGAAACATCTGATCGAATTCAGGAAGCGCATATGGCGGCAGCCCATATTATCATTGAAATTGTAGAAAAACATTTATTTACCGAAGAAGATCTGTCTTTGCATAAAAAAGCACAACAAGAGATGCTGCTTAATTTAGCCAAATAATGTAGAAGGTAAACAGTATCTTATTTTTTTTGATTGGTAAAAATTATGAGAGAGAAATTGTTTTCTAAAGTGGAAAAAATTTTACGGGAAGAAGAAAATGCTTTGTCCGGGCAAACTGCTTTTTCTGTAGAAAAAAGAAAATTTAGAAATTTTGGTTTTTGGAAAAATCTGCTGCAAGTTTTCAGCTGGGGCTATAAAGCTGGCTTGTATGTTCACCATTGGTTTTATAAAAAAGGTGTTTTGCAGGTAGTTAAAGCGCCGATTAAAATTATATCGGTCGGCAATCTGGCAGTAGGCGGTAGATTTAAGACGCCTTTTACTTTGTTTTTATTGGAACAATTTTTAAAATCCGGTAAAAAAGCTTCTGTATCCACTCGCGGTTATTTATCTAAAGTAGAAAGAAAAAATCAAAATCTAGCTTTTCAAAGTCCAGACTTGCAAAGTCCAGACTTTCAAAGTCCAGACTTGCGAAGTCGAAACAAAAAATATGCTCTGAGCCTTGATAAAAAAAATCAAAAATTTTGGTCTTTTCAGCAGATCGGCGATGAAACGCTTTTGTTTTTACAGAAAATTCAAAGGTTAAAAAATCAGAATGCATATGTCATAGTTGGTAAAAATCGTTATAAATCAGCGCTTTTAGCTAAGAAGCTAAAGTCGGAAATTTTAATTTTGGATGACGGTTTCCAGCATAGGAAATTACTGCAGGATGTTAAAATTTTGCTTTTGAAAAAATCAGACCTTGCTCCGCAGAGGCATTTTTTGCCAAGAGGTGCTTTGCGCGATCTTCCCGAACGTGTTAAAGAAGCTGATTTTATTGCAGTAGAAGAAAAAGACCTGTCTTTTGCTTTACAAGTGTTTGAAGAGAAAAAAGTCTTGGCCTTTGAAAGTTTTTTTGATAGCTTTAAAGATCTGTTAACACATAAAAAAGTCTTGAACCTGGCTTTTCCAAAAGAGGAAAAAAAACAGGCTCTGCTGCAAAAGCAAAAAGCCGCCGTTTTTTGCGCTATCGGCGATCCTCTGCGTTTTATAAAAGATCTGGAAAATAGCGGCTTGGAAATTGTTAAAAGATCTTTTTTAATAGATCATCAGCCAGTATCCATACCATTTTTAAAACAGTTTTCTTTGGAAGCTAAAGAGAAAGGCGCTCAATTTTTAATTTGTACGGAAAAAGATATGGTCAAAATTTTGTTTAACCAAAATTGGGAAGATTCCGGATTTAAAACTGATTCCAAGCCTGCTGAAAATATAAATCTAAAAGTTAACGCCCGGCAAAAAATTGCTTTAAATAAAAAAAATATGAATATTAATTTAAATCAAATGTCCAAAAAAATCTTGGATCAGGAAATTTTACCTATTTATTATACCGAACAAACATTAAAGATGGTTTTTGGTCAGGCTAATTTGGAAAAAGCCCTTCGTATAAATCTAACATCGGCTATGATAAAAAATACTCAAAGTCAAAATAAGGCAAAAATATAACATAAGGAATTTTTGAATGGAAAAAGAAATCCTGCTCCCCAAGTTAGGTGAGAGCATTTTGTCAGCTACAATTATTAAATGGTTAAAAAAAGAAGGTGATCACATCTCCCTGGATGAGCCGCTTTTAGAAGTTTCTACGGATAAAGTAGCTTCAGAAATCCCTTCCCCCTATGCCGGGGTCCTAAAAAAGATAGCAGCCGCTGTAGACGAAGAAATTTCTGTAGGAGGTCTTTTGGCTGTGATTGAAACCGATCAGCCTCAAATAAAAACAGATGGAGAAAAAATATCGCAAAAAAGTGGAATGGATGCTAAATATTCAGAGCCCTCAAAACAGGGGTTTTCTCAAAATGCAGCTTTTTTATCTCCCGCGGTTAAAAAATTGATCAAAGAGCATCACCTTTCAAAAGAAGAGCTTAACAACATTCCTTGCTCCGGTAAAAGAATTTCCCGATCGGATGTAGAAGCTTATTTAGAATCAAAAAAAGAAGCTGCTAAAGATAAAAGTGTGGCAGATAGTTCAAAAAATTCTGGTGAATCGGGCACAAACTTTTCCTCTGATACTATTGTGCTTTCCAATCTGCGTAAAAAAATAGCAGATAATTTAACCAAAGCCTGTTGCATACCTACAGCTTCTGTTTTTATGGAAGTGGATATTACTGCTTTGGCTGAGTTTATTGAAAAAAATAAGCCTTCTTTTTTAGAAAAAACAAAAGCAAAACTGACAATTACTTGCTTTGTAGCAGAGGCGATCGGCAAAGCAGCTAAAGCATTGCCCTTGCTAAACAGTACCTTTTTAAAAGATAAGATCAGGCTTAATAAGGAAGTAAATTTGGGAATTGCTATTGACCGCAAAGAAGGGTTAGTTGTGCCGGTTGTTAAACAGACAGAAGAAAAAAATTATGCTCAGATTGCTAAAGAGGTTTTTGCTTTAAAGCAAAAAGCTCTGGAAGATAAGCTTGATTTAAAAGATATAGAAGGCGGAACTATTACTTTGACTAATTTTGGTATGGGCGGAGTTTTATTCGGCATACCGATTTTGCGTTTTCCGGAATCCGCCATTGTCGGTACGGGAGCAATTCAAATTAAAAACGCTTTAACCGATGAAGGTAAAGTTTTTAAACGAAAACTCTTGCCTTTGTCTTTGACATTCGACCATCGGCATATCGACGGCATGTACGCTTGTTCTTTTATGCAGAAAATAAAAAGCTTTTTGGAAAAAAAGACATGGTAGCAAAACTTTTTCAAGAACAGCAATTCTTAATCGGACATTTTTTTGAAAATATAGATTTAAAAAAAGTTCGGGAAATTTTAGACAAATTGCTTTCTTGCCAAGGCACAGTAATTTTTACAGGGGTTGGCAAAAGCGGCATTATAGCTAATAAGCTGGCTGCTACTATGCTTTCCACAGGAACAAAAGCTTTTTATCTTTCATCTTTGGATGCTTTACATGGAGATTTAGGCGTTGTTTCCAAAAATGATGTTTTGGTCTGTCTTTCCAAAAGCGGAGAAACTAAAGAACTTTTGGATTTGTTGCCCTATGTACGTAAAAAAGAGGCTTTTTTAATTGCCGTTGTTTCCAATCCTTTGTCTCAATTGGCCAAACAGGCAGATCTTTTTATCAATTTGCCATTAAAAAAGGAGCTTTGTCCTTTTAATCTGGCACCAACTACCTCGACAACCTTGCAATTGATTTTCGGGGATATTCTAGCGGTTGCGTTAATGCGGAAAAAAGCCTTCAGCTTGGATGAATATGCTTTAAATCATCCGTCAGGTTCTATTGGCAAAAAAATCATTTTAAAAGTTTCGGATTTGATGTTAACCGGTGATGATCTGCCTCTTTGTTTGGAAAAAGATCTTTTAATCGATGTTTTAGATGTGTTTTCCTTAAAAAAATGCGGCGCTTTGCTGGTCATAGACAAAAATAAAAAACTTAAAGGCATTTTTACCGATGGCGATTTAAGAAGATCTTTGTCACAAGACAGGCAAAACTTTTTATATAAGCCTTTAAAATTTTTGATGAATAGCAGCTTTAAATGGATTGAAAAAAATCAATTAGCTGTCAAAGCATTGCAAAAAATGGAAGAAGATTCCAGAAAATTGGTTACTGTACTGCCAGTTTTAGCCCCGGATCAGAAAATAGAAGGTTTGATCCGTATGCACGATATTCTGCAGATAGGTTTAAAAAGTTGATAACTTGAAAAGTTCTAAAATTAAAAAATCAGTTTTTTGCTTTTAAAGACTTAATGTTGCCAGCTTTTTTAAGAGAAAAACGTAGCAGAAAAGGTGCTATAAGCGCATTTATCAAAGTCGCACCAATGATTCCATTATTGAACCTCCCTCGCCTAAAGGCGAAGGATTCCTGGTTCGTAGCTCCGAGTA
>CAYXMS010000028.1:0-18070 GCA_964466185.1 uncultured bacterium | reverse complement strand
TAAAAATATGAGGAATATTGGCCGAATTTACAGAAAAGATGTTGCTTTATCAAAGAAAGAGTTAATAAGACAAGTAAACTCATAAATAAGCCAATTTTCTTTTGCATAAAAAGTCTCCGTTTTGATTTTGAAAAAAAAATATAACTTATTATATTCTTTTACGTGATTAAAAAGCTTTTTTTTTAAGAGGCTTTCAAAATGGTTAGAAGGTAAATGTTGTTTTTCTTTTTAAAAGATTAATGGTGAAAACAAAAACTTTTAGGATAATTTTCGGTAATTTATTGGCGAGAGGATGTCATATTCTATAATTGATGTACTATAACTTATTCTATTCCTCGGTCATTTCTTTCTTCTTTTAAATCTGTCAGAATCTTGTCAATTTTTATAAAATCATCAGAAGATGTGTCCAGTTTAAAAGTCAAAGAGGGGAAATAACGGATGACTATTTTGTGAGAAGCTTCTAAAGCTATAAATCCGGCGGATTCCTGCAGGGCACTGATCGTCTTTTCCCTTTCTAGATTGCTGCCTAATACGCTAACAAAGACTATGGCAGATCTAAGATCAGCAGCAATATCAACATTAGTAACTGATAAAAAAGTTGCTACATGCGGATTGCGTACTTTATGAAAAATAACCTCGGAAATTACTTCTTTTAAAAGAGAATTCAGTCTTTTTAGCCGTTTGCCTTGCATATTTTTTTTTAAAGCTCCGGCTCTAAATAGGTAACATCAAAAGTTTTAATAATGTCTTTTTCTTGAAATTTATCAAAATTCTCTAGCAAAATACCGCATTCTTGACCTTTGAGTACTTCTTTAACATCATCTTTTCCACGCTTTAAAGAACTGATTTTAGCTTTGAGAATTTCTTCGTCTTCTCTTATGACGCGAGCCATCTGGCCTCGTTTTAAAATGCCATCAACAACTTGGCAACCGGCAATCGTACCGACTTGAGAAGATTGGAATAGCGCTTTAACTTCAGCTTGGCCTGTGTTGTTTTCTTCTGCAATCTTATCAAGCTTGTCGACCATTAATTTTTTAACCTTGTCTATGACATGATAAATTACATCATTCATATAGGCAGGAATTTTTAGCTCGGCAATTAAGTCGGCAGCATTGCTTTCAATCTTGGTATGGAAACCAATAATTGGAGCATCCGATGCTTGCGCTAAATCTACATCTGATTCGGAAATTTCGCCAACTTCTGCTTTTACTATATTGATAGTAACTTTTTCCTGAGGTAGTTTTTGTAAAGCCGCCGCCAGCGCTTCTAATGACCCCTGTACGTCCGCTTTTAAAATCAAAGGCAGAATTTTCTTGTCCGTTTGTTGTTTCATTAGACCGTCTAAAGAGGCTTTTTTGGATTTTAAAAGCCGCGTTCTAGAAAATTCCTCTTTACGGTCATGAGCCAGTTTTTTTGCTTCTTTTTCAGATGGAACAACAATAAACTCAAGTCCCGCTTCCGCTAGGCTTGATAGGCCTGTAATTTCAGCAGGATAAGAGGGAAATGCTGTTTCGATATTTTTACCATACTGGTTTTGCATGGTTTTAATGCGGCCATACTGGTTGCCGAAAACAATCGCATCGTTAATCCGTAAAGTGCCATTTTGGATTAAAACAGTAGCTATCGGACCTAAACCTTTATGCATTTGTGATTCTAAAATAGTGCCTCTTCCACGGGCAGATGGGTTGGCTTTAAGCTCTAAAATTTCAGCTTGTAAAGAAATTAGTTCCAGCAGCTGGTCTATGCCTTCTTTAGTAGCAGCAGAACAGTTGATTGTAATCACATCCCCACCCCAAGCCTCGGGAACTAAATTGTGATCCGACATTTGTCGATAAATTTTTTCAGGGTCATAGCCTTCTTTATCTGATTTGTTAATGGCTACAACAATCGGGACTTTGGCTGATCTAGCTTGCTGTAAAGCTTCTATTGTCTGCTCGCGGATGCCTTCGTCGCCTGCTATGACCAAAACAATCACATCTGTTACGTTAGCCCCTCTTTCACGCATTTCAGAAAAAGCCTCATGCCCAGGCGTATCTAAAATAGTAATAAAACCAAAAGACGTTTGGGCAGAAAAAGCCCCAATATGCTGGGTAATCGCACCGGCTTCCGTTGAAGTTATGTTAGACTTGCGAATAGCATCAATCAATGATGTCTTGCCATGGTCGACATGACCCATAAAAGTCACTACAGGAGGCCTGGTTTCTAAAGATTTCACAGAAGCGGATTCGACTTCTTCTTTGATGGATTGAGAAGTAATCTGCAGCCGCTCTTCTTCCGAACGGTCAATGATAATGTCACAGCCAAACTCATGTCCTAATAGCTGAATGGTAGTTTCATCGTCTAAAAAATCGTTTAAAGTAATAACAATGCCTTGCAGAAATAACTTGGATATAAGCTCGGAGGCTTTCAGTTTCATTAAACTGGCCAGCTCTTTAATCGTAACCGGTAAACGAACAGTTAATTTTTTAGGCCTGTCCGGCGGCTCTTCTGCCGTTTTTTTCATTCTCTTATGGAAGGAACGCCTTTTACGCCACCTTTCATCTTCATCAGATCTTAGCCCCATTCGATCGCGGGAATCAAAGACTTTATAAGTAGTGCTAGTCTTTTTCGGCTTAAGCTCTTTGCGGGAAACAACCTTTTCTTCTTTAAATACAGGTTTTTTAGGCTTGGCTGGTTCTGCTTTTTTCTCTTCCTTGGAATCAGCCTGCTTTTTTGCTTTTTCAGCCGGTTCTTTTTCTTTTTTGGGTTCTTTATCGGGAGCATGTTTGATAATTTTAGGCTTTTGAATGCTAGAGGTAATTACTGGTTTTTCTTCAGCTTTAACCGTTTTTTCAGTATCTACAACCTTAGCTTGTTTGCTCGGTTTTTTAGTTTTTGGGGTTTCGGCTTTTTGAGCTTTTAAAGATGCTTTCTCAGCTTTAGCTTTTTCAGCTTTAGCAATTTCTTCAGTTGATAAAATACGCGCCTTTTTTTTCTTGGGCAGTTCTTCTTCTGATTTTTCAGTAGCAGAATCAGCTTTTTTGACTTTTTTTTTGATCTTTTTAAGATTCAAAGCTTCTGCTATTTGCGTATTTTTAATATTGATTTTTAAGTTTTTGGCCAATGTCAGCTTCCTTTCTTTTCTAAAATCTTTTCAGCTAAGTCTAGATAATTGACTCCAGGAGCAGAAGAAGTGATCTCGGCAGGCTTGGCTTTAACTATTTTTTCAACAGTGTCAAACCCAGCTGCTTTTAAGCTCTCAATTAAAAGCTTGGAAATACTTAAACTTTCTGTTTTTTCTGCCAAAATAGCATCACTGGAATCAGCCAGTTCCGCCATGTATACCGTAATCAGTTTCTGATATTCGGAAATTTTTTGTACTTTTAGCTCTTTGTCAATTAATCTAGAAGTAAGGCGTATATTCATGCCTTTTTTACCTAGAACCGTAGGATAATCTTCATCATTTACAATAATGGAAATTAAATCAGGCTCTTCTTTTAAACGTAAAATATTAATCGGAGAAAGAGCATTTTTAAGAAGAGTTATCTTGTCTTCCGAAAAAGGCATAACATCAATTTTCTCGCCATTTAGCTCCCGTATAATATTTTTAATGCGAGTGCCTTTGACTCCCACACAAGTGCCAACAGGATCAACCTTGGGATCCGAAGATTTAACTGCCATTTTAGTGCGATAGCCAGGCTCCCGCACAATTTTTTCAATAAAAATTGTTTCGTCCGCTAATTCAGGTACTTCCTGATTGAAAAGAGAGGCTACAAATTCTGGATGCGCCCGGCTTAAAATGACTTCAGCTCCACCATTTTCAGTTTCTCGAACTTCTAAAAGTAGAGCCGCTACTTTTTCACCAACATGATGGCGCTCGATTTCTGAATAATTGCGCTCAGGTAAAATAGCTTCGACTTTTCCTAAATCCACTAATATCGTACGGCCTCTTAAAAAACGCTTGACAGTACCGGAAATAATTTCTCCAACACGGTCGCGATACTCTTCATAGATCACATCTTTTTCTGCAAATCTTAGTTTTTGCGCAATGACCTGCCTTGCAGTTTGAGCAGCAATTCTACCAAAATCTTCAGGGGTAATGCTGATCTCCAGTCTTTGACCTATGGCCGCTTCTTCATTTAATTCCAAAGCTTCTTCAAGAGAAATTTCTTCTTGCAAATTTTTAACTTCGTCAACAACAGTTTTTTGACAGGTAACTTCAATATCGCCGGTTTTAGAGTCAACAGTCACATTAGCATTTTCTACTTCTTGAATGCTTTTGCGAGCCGAAGCTTTTAAAGCGTCTTCTAAAGCCTTTGCTACAACTTCACGCTTAATACCTTTTTCTCTTTCTAAATATTCAAAGATAGCAATTAAATCTTTATTCATTCAGTTTGCTCTTGTTAAAAATTTACTGAAGGATCAGGTCATTTTTTTTTTTTCGATTTTTAGGACCTTCTTCAACAACAATATCATCATATTTTTGATGTTGTCCGCCACTTGCTTCCTTTAAAGATAAAGCTATTTTCTTATGCTGGCTATCAACTTTGATGACCTTGGCCTGAACCTCATCACCAATAGAAACAAGATCTTCAATCTTGCCAAAAGGCTGGTCCGATAGTTCTGTTACGTGGATTAAAGCTTCTATCCCGTTTTCTAATTGTACAAAAATGCCAAAGGCGTAAATTTTGGTTACTGTTCCCTTGACAATAGAACCTACAGAAATGTTTTTTTCTATAGAATCCCAAGGATTGTCTGTTAGCTGCTTTACCCCTAATGTAATTTTTTTAGAGGCTTTATCTACAGATAAAATAATAGCTTCTATCTTATCGCCTTTATTTAAAAGTTCAGAGGGATGGGAAACCCGTTTATTCCAGCTTAAATCGGAAATGTGAATGAGCCCATCGACACCAGGCTCTATTTCAACAAATGCACCCCAGTTGGTCAAACTCTTAATTTCTACCTTAATTGCAGTTCCAATCGGATATTTTTTCTCAACATCATCCCATGGATTGTGCTCTGTTTGTTTGATGGAAAGAGAAATTTTACCCTCGTCTTTTTGAATCGATAAAACAATCGCTTCAGCTTCTTTGCCAATCGAAACCTCTTCGCTAGGATCAGTAATTTCTTTGGTCCAGGACATTTCACTGATATGAATCAAACCTTCAATTCCTGGCTCAATCTCAATAAAGGCTCCATAAGAAAAAAGATTGACAATTTTGCCTTTGATTAAAGTTCCAGGGGGATATTTCTTTTCAATTTCTTCCCAAGGATTTGTTTCTTTCTGTTTTAAGCCTAAAGCAACACGTCCTTTTTCTTTATCAACGCTTAAGATCATGACTTCCAATTCTTGGCCTAATTTAACCATTTCAGAGGGGTGACGGATGCGTTTCCATGTCATGTCGGTAATATGTAAAAGGCCGTCTACACCGTCCAAGTCCAAAAAGACGCCGAAATCGGTAATGTTTTTAACTGTTCCGGTTCTTAAATCGCCGACTTGGATGTTTTCTAAAACCTCTGATTTTTTAGAAGCCCTTTCTTCTTCTAAAAGTTCGCGGCGGGAAATAACAATATTTTTACGCTCGACATTGATCTTGAGGATTTTAAAATCCATGGTTTTATTTAAAAGATCGTCTAAGTTTTTTAAACGCTTGGTGTCAACTTGCGAACCGGGTAAAAAAGCTTCAATGCCAATATCTACAATTAAACCGCCTTTGACTTTGCGGCTGACCCGTCCCTGAACTACAGAACCTTCGCGACAGTTTTCTACAATGTATTCCCACTGTCTTTGCCTTTGGGCTTTTTCTTTGGATAGGACAATTTGCCCATCCGCACCTTCAGTTTTGTCAAGTAAAACTTCTACTATATTGTCCAAAAATAATTCTTCAGAATTGGAAAATTCTGAAATTGGCACCAGCCCTTCTGATTTTAAGCCCACATCAACTACTGCATATTCTTTGTTGATCTCTACAATTTTGCCTTTTAAAATTTGGCCTACATTCATCATGGAAAGAGCACTTTTCGAAGCGCCTTCTTCACCGTCTAAAAGAGACTTGAAATTTTTAAGATCTTCTTCTTTAAATTCCACATCATCGAGAATATTATCATTCTTTCGCATGTTCATTTAGCTGTAACTCCTACATTAAGGTTCAAGGAAAAAGTCTAACAAGCAGGCTTAATTAAAGCAACTCCAATTTCCCCAGCAAAATTAATAACAAAAAAAACTTCTTTATATTTTTACTTTTAGCTTCTTTTAAAAAAGTTTTTGAATTGTTTTTTATTTTATCACAAAGGCGATATAAATAAAAATTTTAAAATATAATTTCAATTATTATTTAACATATATATATTGATAAAAGATGGCTTTTGACAGTTGGTTCGGATGATTTGCAAACAGCTTTTCATTGAAGACAAAAACTATGAATGGAATTTTAAAAAGACAGAAATGGCTAGTAAATGATTATAGTTTGAACAAACTAAAATAATATGTTGGAAATAGAGTTAAGTTTAAATGAAGAGCTTTATTTGGAAAAGGCCAGAGAGCTTTTGCAAAAAAGCCTGGGCAGCTTTTTTTTGGAAAATAATTTGGATAAACTCAAATTTTTTTTAGATGAGAATCTGCCAATAGTCAGACACTCCGATTTAACTTTGGAGTCCAACCATTCAGTTTTAACGATTACTTTGCTTTGTAAAAAACGGGAAGGCGCAGGCGCTTTTTTTTATGATTTAGTCTCACGTTGGCTAATTCCTCAAAATAAAAGGGGGGCACAGCTATTTTTTATTAGCGATTTTAGGTTTAAGTTTTTGGAAGAGGAATTTACCCTAGCAGAAGTCGTGGTTTCTTTAAATAGTAAAACTGAAAAAGATGAAGCCATTAAAAATTTAAGAGGTATTTTAACCGAGATTAAACTGGGAGTGGTTTCAGATTTTCACGCCAGTCGCATTTTACAGTTTAAAGGTTTGTCATATGATCATAAAACTACGCTTATCCAAGAAAAAATAGCCTCTTTGATTCAGAGCAGATCTAAAGATTTTGGCAAATCCATCCTTTCCCATATGCAGCATTTTTTGGTTACCTGTTCCGAAGAATTTAAAACCCAGCGCGACTATAACCATATCAGCCGGATTATTTCAGTGCTTTTTTTTATTCAGGGCTTTTTAAAGCAAAAATTAACATCAGAGCCGGAAAAAAGACATATTAGTGTAAAATTTTTAAAGACAAAAGTTCTTTTAGGAGAAAAAGTCAAAGAAGTGTTAGGCGTTATCGTCGGTCTTAATTTCTTGAAAGAGCATGAGGTTTTTGAAAAAAAACACCTTTTAAGCGCTGTTAAAAATCATGTCCCTGCAGCTGTTGATGTGCCCAGTTCTTATTTTATAGAAAAAGACAGCGATACGCCCATTCAGACTCTTTATTTGGAAATCGAAAAAGAAAATGGCTTGGATTTTTCTTCAGAAGAAGTGCATAAACTGCGCTCCAAACTTGCTGACCAGCTAAAAGAACATATAGAACTTTTGCAGCAAAAAGTGTTTATGCCACGTAATGAAGAAGAAATTGTCAGAGGCATTATTACCCTTTCGCATCAGTTAAAATATGTGCAGGATCTGCCGCAGGTTATTATTTCTTTTGACGAACAGACTGAAACAGAGCTTTGTTTTAATGTTATTTTTCTAAGAGTTTTAAGGTTGAAATCACCGCCTTTGGCTGAACTTTTAAAAAATACTGGAATTAAAGATGCCAGATTCATTTTGGACAGAGTTAAAAAAGTAGGGGTAATCAGGCGCAGATATCTCAAAGAAGCAAATGTTTTTCGGATCCTGCTGCCCATAGAAAAGTTTTTAAGGTCCGATCATTCTCTTGATCTGAACCAAGCGCGCAAAGCAGCTTTGGAACATTTAACTCAGTTAGCAGGCGAGGTCAGAGATTATAATGGAGGGCTCATCCATAAGCAAAATGAGGCTTATCATCAGTTAGTAGCTGTTTTGGGAGAAATCAATCAAAATACGATTTTTTTATTGGAAAAATTCTTTTTCGCTATTCGCCCCTCAGATATGGCGGTGACAACTTCTTCAGCAGTTTTGAAAAGTCTGTTTTTGATGTTGCTTAATGCCATTAAAAGAGAAGAATATAGAATTAAAAAACATAGCGATTATTTGTTTAAAAAAGAAAAAAATGCACTTTATTTAATTATACCTGTTTATAACCGTAGCCAAAAACAGGATCTAAAAGAAAAAATATCCCTGAATTTTCTGTCTAATTTGCTGTCTTTTGATTTGAGTTATAATGATATTAATTATTTGGGCTATATTTTGTTTGCTGAAGATGATCTGCGTTCAAAAAACCTTTTAAAACTGATTCAGGGATTCTTGACTTTTGAGTAGCAAAGCAGTTAAATTTAATTGCCGAGAGAAGATTTTTTTAAAGGTGTTTGTTTATGAGTAAAATAAAAGTATATCCATCTTTGCTTTCTTGTAACTTTGCTAACTTGGCAGAAGATGTGCGAAAACTGGAAAAATCAGGGGCAGATGGATTGCACTTAGATATTATGGATGGTCATTTTGTACCTAATCTAAGCTTTGGTTCGGCGGTGGTTTCCGCTATCAACCGTTCGACTGAGTTGTTTTTAGATGTGCACTTGATGATGTATAATCCTTTTAACTACATTGAAACATTTGTAGCAGCCGGAGCAGACTTGATTTCTTTTCATTTCGAAGCAACCGAAGACATAGAAGATACTCTTAAATATATCAAAAAATGTCAAAAAAAAGCTTTTTTAGCATTTAATCCCAAAACCTCATTGGAGCTTATGCCCAAATTTATGGATCTTTGCGACGGCTTTTTATTTATGACCGTAGAGCCTGGTTTTGCCGGTCGGAAATTTCAAAAGCAGGTTGTGGAAAAAATAAAATATATCCATCAACTGAAAGTTAAGCAAAAAAGAGAAAATTTTCTTTTGCAGGTAGATGGAGGTATTGATCCTAAAACCGCTCAAGAATGTTTAAATGCCGGCATAGATATTTTAGTTTCCGGGTCTTATCTTTTTTCAGAAACCTCTTTTGAAAAAGCCATTCAAAAGCTCAAAGGCGTTTTATGAGCAAAAAAAAAATCGTGGTTATCGGAGGAGGCACTGGTAATTTCACAGTTTTGCAAGGACTGAAAAAATATGATGTTGATTTGACGGCAGTTGTCTCTATGGCCGATAGCGGCGGATCAACAGGTGTTTTGCGTGATGAACTAGGTGTTTTGCCGCCGGGAGATGTCAGACAATGTCTGGTTGCTCTTTCTAATTCTTCCTGTTTAATGCGCAGTTTGATGAATTATCGTTTTGAAAACGGCGGTTTGGAAGGGCATAATCTAGGTAATTTGCTGCTTTCCGCTTTGGAGAAAGTTACCGGTAGCTTCGAAAAAGCAGTTGCAGAAGTCGGCAAAATTTTAGTGATTAAAGGCCGGGTTTTGCCAGTTACTACCAATCCTGTACATTTAAAAATGGTTTTAAAAAACCGTAAACTTTTGGAAGGCGAAGGCGAAATCTATCTTTCCCAGGAAATTGAACAGGGATATAGCAATATTTTTCTAGAGCCCTATCCAGTGGTTAATCCTAAGGTTATAGATGCCATCATGCAGGCCGATTTGGTTGTGCTTGGGCCCGGTGGGATGTACACTTCCATTATTCCCAATCTTTTAGTCGAAAAAGTTAAAAAAGCCATTTGTAGAACTTCTGCTTCGAAAGTCTTTATTGTTAATCTAATGAATCGCAAGGGACAAACCACAGGTTTTAAGATGTCGCATAATCTTAAAGAAGTGGTTAAATTTTTAGGACGGGATGTTTTTAATTTTATTTTGGCTAATAAAGCAAAGCCGGCGCCTGTTCTTTTGGAAGCTTATTCTGAAGAGGGCGATTTTGTAGAAAACGACCTTACAGATAAAAGAGTGGTTTTAGCAGATTTTTTAGGGGCGTTAGGCAAGCCTGAAAAAGTCGACTTAATCAAACGCAGTTTGATCCGTCATGATTCCGATAAATTAAGCCGGGAGCTTATGAAAATTGTTAATTATATTTGATTTGGATGATACGTTAATAGATACATCTCGAACTATCTTGCCGGTAAAATTTAAAAGAGCCCTTTTAGAAATTCAAAAAAAAGGCGCTTTTGCATTAGCTAGGCCTTTATCAAATACAGAAAATTTTCAAGTTGAAAATCTTAGACTAAAGAAGAATACAGGTTTAAATTTTAATTTGAAAAAAGCTTTAAAAATTTTAATTGACATTGACAAACGCTGCTCGTCTTCTAAAAAAGCCCTGAAATTTTTTTTTGCTAAATACGGCATTCCTTCAAGCCCTTATTTAACGCTTGCAAAGCAAGCGGTTTATCAGAGCCGTTTAGATGGAATTGATATCAAACCTGTGCCTTATGCACTTTTAATATTAAAATATTTGTTTGATAAACATAGCCTGGTTTTAGTCACAGCCGGAGAAGAGAAATTGCAAAAAGAAAAGCTGAAAAAAGCTGGTATAGATTTTTCTTTTTTTAGTAAAATAGAGGTTGTTAAAGTTAAAACAGGCTCTAAAAAAAAATCTTATGATAGGATTTGTAAAAGCCTTAAATTTGAACCGGACCAGGTATTAGTCGTTGGAGATAGGATAGATGCTGATTTAAGACCGGCTAAGGAACTAGGCTTTAAAACAGTTTTAATGCTCCGCGGAAGAGGGCTGGTGCAAAAGGCGGGTTATCAGAAAATTGATTTTCAAATAACCTCTCTTTTAGAGTTGAAAACAATAGTAAAAACAAATTTTTAGAAAAAGGACTAAAGCTATGGCTGTTACTAATCAGGTTTCTCCGGGAATAACTATTATCTTAAATAATAAGATCTATCGTGTAGAATCAGTGGCTAAGGTAAATGTTTCTAAAGGCACTCCTTTTTTGAAAACCAAACTTCGCGATCTATCCTCAGATGAGGTAATTGAGAAAAACTTTAAAGTTAATCAAGAAGTTAAAGAAGTAAATCTGGAAGAAAGAGACTTGGAATTTTTATATCCTGAAAATAAAAAATATCTGTTTTTAGATGCAAATAATTTAGAACAAGTCTTAATCGGCATTGATATTTTAGGTAATAAAATTAACTATTTGAAAGAAGGAACTGCTGTTAAAGCCCGTTTTTATGGCAGTTCAGTGTTTTCGGTAGAACTGCCGGCTTTTTTAGAGCTGATGGTTGTCAAAACTGAAAATATGCAGGGAGATTTGAAAGTATCTGAATCCAGTAAAGCAGCTATTTTGGAAACAGGGGCTAAGATCGAAGTCCCCCTTTTTATCGAAGTTGGCGATGTGATCAAAGTCGACACTCAAAAGCAGGAATACATTCAAAGGATTTAAAAGTAAGTTAAAATAAAACAGTTAAACAATAGGTTTAAATTTTTAAACTAAAAATGAGGAAACAGTGAATTTAGAAGAAGTTCAAAAATTAATGCATTTAATTGAGGAAAGCAAACTGAGCCGTTTTCGTTTGAAAAAAGGCGATTTCGAACTGCTTTTGGAAAAGGGAGGCAATTCTCCGGTTTTTGCAGCTCCCCCGGCTTATGCCGCTCAGCCTTCTCAGGAAGTTTCCCCAGTGAAATCAAAAGAAGAAAAAAGCGGTTCTTACGTTAAGGCGCCTATGGTAGGCACATATTATGCAGCCGCAGGCCCGGATCAGCCTCCTTGTGTCAAAGTAGGCGACATAGTCGAAGAAGATCAGGTAATTTGTATTATTGAAGCTATGAAAGTGCTGAACGAGGTCAAGGCCGGAGTTAAGGGTAAGGTCAAAGAAATTTTTTGTAAAAATGCACAGCCGGTAGAGTTTGGAACTAAATTATTTCGTGTTGAATAATTAATCATATAAACCGTGAGAAATATGGAAACTGAAAATAAAAACAGACAGATGAAGATTTTAATTGCCAATCGCGGAGAAATTGCAGTTAGGATAATTCGTGCCTGTCATGATTTAGGGCTATCTACTGTGGCGGTTTATTCTGAGGCGGATGCAGAAGCTTTGCATGTGCTTTTAGCCGATGAAGCAATTTGTATAGGAGAGCCGATAGCTGCTAAATCCTATTTGAAAATCCCTAGTATTTTAACGGCTTGCGAGATAACCGGCGCTGATGCTGTTCATCCAGGCTATGGTTTTTTAGCGGAAAATGCCAATTTTGCCTCGATTTGCGAAAGCTGCCATTTAAATTTTATAGGCCCTCATCATAGCACAATTGCTCTTTTAGGCAATAAAGCCAAGGCCAGAGCAATTGCTCAAAAGGTCGATTGTCCAATAATTCCCGGTTCCGATGGCGTGGTAGAAGATGCGGATCAAGGTTTGAAAATAGCTGAAAAAATCGGTTTTCCAATTTTTATTAAAGCTGTTGCTGGTGGAGGTGGAAAAGGTATTAGAATAGCGCATAACAAAGAAGAATTTATTAAACAGTTTGTAGCAGCTCAAACAGAAGCAGGCGTTAGTTTTAATAACTCAGAGGTTTATTTAGAGAAAATGATTGTTGGCCCGCGCCATGTAGAAGTGCAGATTATAGCAGACAGCCATGGTAATTATGTGCACTTAGGAGAAAGAGATTGCAGCATTCAAAGAAGAAGACAAAAATTAATTGAAGAATCTCCCTCTTCGATTTTAACTAAAGAGATTAGAAAAAAAATGGGCCAGGCAGCAATTAATATTGCTAAAGCCGCCAATTATTATTCAGCCGGTACTGTGGAGTTTTTGGTAGATAAACAAGGTAATTTTTATTTTATGGAAGTTAATACACGTATTCAGGTAGAACATACCGTTACCGAAGAACTGACCGGCATAGACTTAGTGAAAGAACAAATCAGGGTGGCTATGGGCCGAAAACTCTCTGTTACCCAAGAAGATGTCAACTTTAGCGGCCATGTGATGGAATTTAGAATCAATGCAGAAGATCCGCACAATAATTTCACACCTTCTCCTGGGCAGCTGGAACATTATTTCGTACCGGGAGGCCCACATGTAAGAGTGGACAGCGCCTGTTATCCGGGATATAAGATACCGCCAAATTATGATTCCATGATTGCCAAGTTGATTGTTAAAGGCAAAAACAGAAAAGAAGCTTTAAGCATCGCTAAAAGAGCACTTAGTGAATTCCATATTGTCGGCGTTCATTCTACTATTGCATTTCATCTTTATATGTTGGAAGATCAAAATTTTTTAAATTCAGATTATAATTTAGACTACATTGACAAGCTCATGGAGCAGGGGATTAAATTTGAATAAGTCTTAAAAAGTTTTTTCAGTGAAATTTTAAGTTTTGTATTTTTTTAAAGTTCTTTTTATTTGTAAATTTAAAATGTAGATCCGATACTTTTAACTTCTTAAAAACTTAAGATTTAACTGGGGGTTTTTGATGAAAGGAATTATCTTGGCAGGAGGCAATGGAACCAGATTGTATCCTGCAACATTTGCACTTTGCAAACAATTGTTTCCAGTTTTTGACAAGCCCTTAATTTATTATCCCATGTCTGTGTTAATGTTGGCCAAGATCAGAGAAATCTTGATTATCTCAACGCCGCAGGATCTGCCTCGCTTTAAAAAACTGTTTGGTACAGGAGAATATTTGGGACTGTGTATTTCTTATCAGGTCCAGGAAAAGCCTAAAGGACTGGCTGAAGCTTTTATTTTGGGACGGAATTTTATTGGAAATGACAGCGTAGCTTTGGTTTTGGGCGATAATCTTTTTTATGGCCACAATTTTTCTTCTTTTTTACAAAAGTGTACTAATTTAAATGACGGCGCTATTATTTTTGGCCATCGTGTTTGCGATCCTCAAAGATATGGAGTTGTGGAATTTGATCAGAATAAAAATGTCGTTTCTATAGAAGAAAAACCCTTAAATCCTAAATCCAATTATGCTGTGCCCGGACTTTATTTTTATGATAATGAAGTCATTGATATAGCCAAATCATTGGAACCGTCTACAAGAGGGGAACTGGAAATCACTGATCTTAATCTGGTTTATCTAAAAGCTAAAAAACTTAAAGTAGAACTTTTTGGTCGGGGTTTTGCCTGGCTGGATACGGGGACTTTTAAAGCTTTGCAGCAAGCAGTTAATTTCGTACAGACTATTCAGGAAAGACAGTCAATAAAAATTGCCTGTCTGGAAGAAATTGCTTTTAAAATGGGCTATATTAATGAAAAAGAACTTTTAGGGTTGGCACAGAAATATAATAATGAATATGGCCTTTACCTTGAGCATTTGATCAGTGATTTAAAAGAAAGTAAAGAAAATCTTGTTTTTGTCAAATAAGCTTAGATTCTAAAAAGGGCTCTTTTTTTGACTTTTTGACGAATTCTTTTGGAAGAAGCATGTCTGCTGTAAGCAACTTCGTGTAAATTTTCAATCGCTAAAAAGGCTGACGGATCTTCTCTTAAGACTATGTCTTTTAAAACACTTAAATCAAGTCTTTCAATAATGACCAATAAAATATCTTGGCCTTTTCCTGAAAAGCCTCCAATCCCTGGAATAATAGTTAAACCCAGCCCTAGTTCATGCATTACAATGTCTTTGATTTTTTGCGGATGGGAAGTAATAATTAAAACAGATTTTAACTCTTCAAGTCCTGCGATAACAATATCAATCATTTTAACCGCTACAATGTAGGTCATAAGCGAATGCAAAGCAATATGCCAGTCCTTGAAAAACAGTCCGTAAAAAGAAAAAATGAAAATGTTAAAAGCTAAAACAATCTGTCCAATAGTAAATCCCATTTTGCGGTTTAAAATAATTCCCATAATCTCTGTACCATCAGTACAACCCCCATTGCGGATCATAAGGCCTACGCCAATACCTAAAATACCGCCGCCGATTACAATAATTTCAATAGCGTCTGCTTGAAAAGGAGAGGCGTTTTTTAAAAGAGCTAAAAAAATAGCAAATAGTAAAACTGCCAGTCCCATGTTGATAATAAAAGTCTTGCGGATAGCTTTATAAGCTAGGAAAATAAAGGGTAAATTAAATACTATCAGAAAATAAGAAATTAAATGATCGCCAAAAAGACGGCCGCAAATTAAAGATACGCCAATAATACCGCCGTCAATTAAATTGTTAGGCACTAAAAAAATACGAATCGCAACAGCGGCTAAAAAAGCGCCGACAGCAATCCAAAAAAATTTTTTACAAAAAACACGATAATCTAAACCTTTTACTTTTTTCATTTTTTTTAACTTTAAGTTTTGTGAATTTTCTATGAACTTTAGAAAAATCCTCAGAAGATTCGTTTAAAAAACGCGAGAGACGGGACTTGAACCCGCAACCTCCGGCGTGACAAGCCGGCATTCTAACCAGTTGAACTACTCCCGCATTTTATCCTTGGGCGCAACAGGACTCGAACCTATGGCCACCTGCTTGTAAGGCAGGCGCTCTACCAACTGAGCTATGCGCCCCTAAACAAAGAGATAAATTAACAGTTTGTAAAATTTTCTACAACACCTTTTCCAGATCTTCGTTTGAGCCGGTAATAGCCATATTTAAAGTTTTTTCAAAATTCTCCCGTTTGTCTTCAAAATGCTGTTTGTCGGTTGCTTCATTCAAATTAATCGGTACTGCTGTAATATAGCCTTCTTCTAAAAGACAAACATCGCTGTCTTGATGCTCTTTTTCGCCAGGACTGAATTTGCAGCCCAGCCAATAATAATTATGTCCTTCCGGATGGAGCCTTTCTACAGGATGGTCTAGCCAATAGCCCAGTCCCTGACGGGCCATTTTAATGCCTTTAATCTTGTCTGTAGAAGGGAAGTTGACGTTTAAAAAAGAACCTGGCTTGAGAGGGCTTTTTAAAACGTGTTTGACAATCGGTAAAATATATTTTTCAGCTGTTTGAAAAGCATTTAAATCCCTTTTTAAACAGGAAAAAGCAATGCCTGGAATGTTTCTAAAAGCCCCTTCTATGATTGCTCCTACAGTTCCTGAATAAAAAATGCTGCGGCCTGAATTGGAGCCGTGATTAATGCCTGATACTATTAAATCAGGCTTCTGGGTTAGCACTTTGTTTAAAGCTAGTTTAACGCAGTCTGCAGGTGTTCCATTGTTAACCCTAAACGAAGAGATTTTCTCGTCTTTTTCAGCATAGGCCCATTTAACCTTTTGAATTAATAGAGGCTTGGTTAATGTCATGGACATGCCAGCGCCTGACTTTTCCGAAAGAGGAGCTACAATAGTGACATTGGCAAATGGAGAAAGGGCTTTCCATAAATATCGGATGCCCAAGGCATTTATTCCATCATCGTTGGTAATTAAAATGTCAGGTTTTTGTTTTTCTGCTTTTATATTCATTTTTATTCCTTTTAAAAATTGGTAAATTTTTTAAATTTTTAACGCCTTATCAGATCCATATAAAAGAGCACTTAAAGCCAGATTAGACCTGGCATGAGGAAAAAACTTGCTTAAAGTGTCAATTAAACGGTCTACATCTTTTCTCTTTGAAACAGCCCCTCTCGGACAGTTGCAAACAGCTCTTAAAAATCCATAATACTCGGAAAACTTTTTAATTTCCATTTCCTTTGCATAAATTAAAGGCCGTATAATGGTAATACCAAACTTAATCATCTTTATTTTAGGCAGCATGGCTGCAAATTCGCCTTTTTGCAGAAGATTTAAAAGTAAAGTCTGGGCTTGATCATCGCTATGATGGCCAAAGGCTATTTTGGCTATTTTGCGTTTTTTAGCAGCTTCAAAAATTAATTTCCTGCGCTCTCTCGAACATTTATAGCAATCAGGGTTTTTTTGCTGCAGGTTGCTTTTGATGGAAATAAAAGATATTTCAAGCGCTTGGCAGATCCTTGTTAAATTTTTTTTTTGCAGATTGGCGCCACATGAAAAATCCCCGTCTACATGGATGGCTGTTAATGGGATTTTTGGTAGGCCAAAACCTAGTATGGCTTTTAGTAAAAAAAGCAGGGTTAAAGAGTCTTTACCACCGCTTAAGGCTATTGCTAGGCCGTTTTTAAGATCAGAGTCGTCCAGCATTTTAAAATCAAAAATAGCCTTGCGACAAAAACTTTCCAAACTTTTGCCAGTTTTAGTAAAAGGAGCTCGAGGTATAGAAAAATTGTTCATAAATATTTTTAATTTAAGTTTGTTATTATACATTTACTTTTAGAAAAATTTCAGCTATTTTATTATTTTTTAAGTTATTTTGAGGTTCTTTTTATGAGTAAGGTCGGTAGAAATGACCCATGTCCATGCGGAAGCGGTAAAAAATATAAAAAATGCTGCGAGAAAAAAAAACATGTTCCTTTTTTTCAAAAAAAAACTATTAAGCCTTTGCAAACTAAAAATATGTCTTCCCTTTTTCAAAATACTCTAAGCTCCCAAGCTCAAAAAGAAAAATCCTCTGAGATAAAACAACCGCCAAATCCAAAAGAAAAAGCTCAATCGGCAGAAAAAATAAAGCCGGAAAATGTAAATAATACAAAAAAAAATTATCAAAATAAATTAGAAACACATCAAAAGCAATCCCAACAGATAGAAAAAAAAACACAAGTAGAAACAAAAATAGAGAAAACAAAGCATATTAAGACAGAAAAGAAAAATCCTCCCTTAAAAAATAAAAGAAAATAAGATAAACCTTAAGCTTTGTTATCAACGACGGTATAATACCCCTAGCTTTAGCTATGGAGATATAAGCCGCCTTTTTCTCTTTGCATCAAAGCTCTTTTTTACATTACTATTTTTTAACATGAAAATTGTAAATTCCATATATATAATGTAGATTTTATCCAACAAAAGAGCAAAAAAAGCAGCTTGCTCATTCGTTTGGCTGCTCTAGATTTGTTTACAATAGATTTTTAAAAATTCGAACCGATGCATATTACGAAAAATAGGAGAAGATTAACTATCACAAAACCAGTGAACTTTTAAGAGCTAAAAAAGGATAAAAAATTAAGCTGGCTTAACGATGTGTCAAGCGTTGTTTTACAGCAAACGCTTAGAAATTTAGACAAAGCCTTTACAAATTTTTTTGCAAAAAGAACACTATATCCAAAATTTAAGAAGAAAAATTCCAGGCAATCTGTCTGCTATGCTAAATCCGGATTTGTTTTTTC
>CAYXMS010000027.1:5839-19821 GCA_964466185.1 uncultured bacterium | reverse complement strand
CGGCCTATAAATCAATAGCCGTTATTTTTCAACATGGGTAGAATTGTCGCTTACATGCATGTATACTACGCCAAGCGGTAGAACAGTTCACATAGCCGCACAATATAATCTTGAAAGCGGTTCTTGCGGTGGCGGCGTAGCCTTGATGATTGCTTTAGATATTTTAAGTATGCGAGCTGAGAAAATTATTTTAGAGCCAGAATTTAAAAATCGTTATATAACAGCTTCATTTTTACAAGCTACTCAGATTGTTTTTGATCTGGAAACACAAAGAATCGTAGGTAAAGTGAAAACTTATGCTCTTAAACCTGTTGATTTGGATCATGAAGTATTGCAAGTCAATGAAAGTTATAAGGAAGCTGTTTTAGAAGATATTCAAAAAACAATTGAAGAGACCGGTCATTCGGTTATTTTAGGTATTACTCATAAAATTATTAAAGGTCATTGGATCATTATTGATGAAGTTACAGAAGACGAGGTATTTATTAGAGATCCTTATACAATTAAAGCATATAGAATACCTAAAATGGAATTTTTACAAGATGTTTTTAGAAAAGTTGTTTTAGAGCATTCGGTTTATTTTCCTAAAATAGAATCTAGAGAAGAATATTTAGGATAATTCTTGGGAATCCTTGGTATTTTAATGCAGAGATGAAAGAGAATATATTAAAAATCTTATAATTTTTCTGAAAAAGGTTTGGTAAAATAATTGAAAAGAGGCTGGTAGAAATGAATTACCCGTTCTTCTTTTTCAAGGTTTTTCGGAAAATATACCATTAAAATTCTTTTAGATAATCTGTTATAGCTAAGTCTGCGCTCTGGTTGGGAAGAGATCATTATTAAGTTAAAATTCAGATTAGGGAAAAAATTTCTTAAAACTTGTTTCAGTTTGTTTGCTTGCAAGGCTGTTCCGTTGAAGGCTCGAAAAAAACAAACTTGGCCTTGATATTTTTTTAAAAGCCGAAAACGTTCAATGCGACGGATGTATTTATCTTTTAGTTTTTCGAAATTGTCATTATAAAATTCCTTTTTCCAGCTTCCTTCATGATGGAACTCAATGCCATAATAGGTATTGCACAAAACATGATCAGACTTGACTGTTAGATAGCGCTCATCAAAAAAATGGGCGAAATCGTCTTTTAAAAGCATTATAAGGCTTTTTTGTTCAAAAGTGGCAATCCAATCAAAGGGAAAGGTTTTAAAACGTAGACTGCAAGAGCGTAAGGCATCGGCAGGAGAACAATCGCCACCCAGGCTGATTAGCATTTGTTTTTTTTGTAAAAACCATTCTTCTCCTATTGGAGGAAGAAAAGCTGTCAGATATAAAAAAACAAAACTTAAAAATAAACGCATTGTTGTAAATTTTGATTTAAAAAAAACATAAATTTAAACATAGATGAAAAAGAAATAGCAATTAAAAACACAAACTTTAAAAATTAAATACAGAAAAATGTTTTTCTTCAAAATTTATGAATAAATGATCGAAAAAAGATGCAGTATAAGGACCGTTTTTCAGATATGGATAGATTTAGAGTAGGTTAGTAGAAGTTGTATGGATTGCCGATTTGTGCTGTTGTATATTTTTATTTTTTGTATAGCCCAAACAGCTGATTTAGAGCCTTTGGGTCGTCTTTTATGCCAGGCAGTTCAACAAGAGCAAGCTGACTTTGTAGAACAACTGCAGAAAAGGGCTGATTTCTGTCAGATTCCTGTGAAAGGGCGGGATTCGTTTGAACAGGCTTTGAAATTGGCTGCTAAAAATGGTTCTGAAAACATTTTTGTACATCTGCAGAAAAATGTTATGTGGCAGAAATTAGTTGTTGAAAATCCTTTGTCTTTAGGAAGAATCCTATTGGCTGCTGTAAAAGGCAAACGCCCACATATTATTCAGCTTTTGAAAAACAGTCCATTTTTTAGTTATATAAATGCAAATGGAGAATATTCTTTAGGCTATGCATTAAAATGCGCAGCTGCTACAGGCTGTTATGAAACGCTGTTTTCGCTTTGTTCTACAGAGCAATTTCAACATGTTTTTCCTAATGGCGAATCTTCTTTGGGGCATTCCTTGCGCTCTGCTGCCAAGATTGGCTGGCCGGAAGGAGTAGAGCTTCTTAAAACCAACCTGTATTTTTCTAAGATTAGTCCTAACGGCAAATATTCTTTAGGCTATGCCTTGATTGCTGCCGCTTACAGCGGATCTTGCCAAACTGTACAGGCTATTGTCAGTTTGCCCCGTTTTGTTGAAGTGTTTGCCGGAGGCGAGTTCTCTTTGGGTCATGCATTTTGGTTGGCAGCTATGTCCGGCAAAGTACAAAATATGGAGGAACTGAAAAAAGCTTCGCAATTTAGTCAAATTCCTGTTTTTGGCCGGTTTTCCTTGAAGCATGCTTTGCAAAGTGCTTTGGAATATGAAAAACAAGAGGCGGCGGCGGTTATTCAAAAATGTTTAAAAAGCCGTTCAAGTAGCGTGGAAGGAAAAGCTTCTGCTTGAACCTCCCTCGCCTAAAGGCGAAGGATTCCTGGTTCGTAGCTCCGAGCAACCTCGGCAGCTCCCCAGGCTTTTGACCGACGCACCGACGGCCACATTTTTTGATTTTTTAAACATACTTGGTTATCGTATGCTTTTAAACTTTTACTATAGTGTTTTACCTTTGAAAGATTTTTCAAAGAACCCTATACACTTTCTAAAAAACAGAAATGCTTTAAAGACATTATTCGCAAAAAAGCGAAGTTTAACTTTAAAACATTTAAATCTTTTTAAGAAAGAAATATTTTGCACCTTATATCCCTGCCCTAAAGGACTGGGTTTTACGGTGCGCTATTGATAAAAATATTAGTCCTAGAAAAATTCAGCAGTTTTTACTAAAATATTTTCAATTTTAAAAATATCTGTTAAAAAAAATAAAATTAAATATTTTTTATGTCTTTTTTTTTAAAACAATTGTTTTACTGTTTCCCATTGTTTATGTTTGTTAATGTTTTGTTTTCGTTTGTTTTTTTAGTAGCAGACATGCCTCCTATTTTTATTAGTTCTGTTGAAACCATACAAAAGGTTCTTCAGGAAATGGAGCAGGCTCAAAGCTTTGTTGGCTTTTCTACGCTTTCCATACCAACAGAGCCTTTTGCCAAAGAACTTGTCAAAGCCCTTGAACGAGGTGTTGAAGTTAAAGTGCTAATTTCCAATCCTAATTTTTTGGCAGGTCAAAATTTGGATGAATTCCTACAGCGTTTTTCTATTGACAAGCCATCGGTAATGCTGATGCAGCAAAAATTGAAACATGATGAGACCTATATTAGTTATTTGACCGATTGCAATTATTATCCTCATTTTTTAAGAAGGGATATTTATTATAGTAATCATCCCAAACTACTGATTATTGACAATACTGCTATTATTTTAACATCTCCCAAAGATCATCTTGATCGCCGAGATTTTGGTTTGACTGTCAGAGAACCGAAAATTGTAGAAGCCCTTAAAAATTTTCTGCTTCAAGATTATCAAAGGCAGCCTTATCAAAAAGACCCTGTTTTAGAAGAGGCCGGTTTTGTGATTGGCCCGGAAGGGCAAAGGGAAAAAATTGAAAAGCAGCTGCTGTCAGCTAGCCGGTCAATCCATATTTATGCTGCCGATTTGAATGACGATTCTATCGTTTGGATATTGGAAAAAATGCTTAAAAAGGGGGTTAGCCTGCATATTCTGACAACTCCTTATTTTTTTGGTTTCTGTGAAGAGTCTTTAAAAACAAATTTTTTTCTTAAAAAATTGCAAAAGCTGGGAGCGGAAGTTTTGATTTCCCGCAACCCTAAAATACATGCTAAAATTACGATTATCGATTATGGTACCAAAACTCAGTCTATGTATTTTGGTTCTTGTAATTTGTTTAAAAGCTCTTTGGACTACAGCCGCGAGCTTGGCATAATTACTTCTGATGTCAAATATATAGAACCTGTGATGGGAACATTCCGGCAAGATGCTCAACAATCTGTTAAATTTTAAAAGGGTTGTATATGTTTGACTGTGCGATTTTTCTTAGTAGCGAAGATGATCGTTATCTGGTGCATGGGGGTATTGGCACCTATATTGGTGTTTTGACCCGCTGGCTTAAGCGATTTTATCCTTTTATGAAAGTTTGCTGGATTGCTAAATCTCCTACAAAACAAGATTTTTTCCAGGTAGATAAATATGGAGTAGAGCGTTTTTATCTGGCAGATCAAGAGCCTGGCAGACAGATGCCTTTTGTGAGGAGCTACGCTGCTTTATTGCATAACCAGATTGCTAGACAAACCTATTTTTCTCACCGGGCAGAAGAAAAAATTATTTTTTTGCTAAAAAAATATAATAAAAAAAATATCCTACTAGAAGTAGGCGAATGGGAAGGCCAAGCTAATGGTCTGTTTCGCTCTTATGACAGTTCAAAAGTGTTGAAAGTTGCCCGTTTGCATACTCCTCTTGCCATTTGCATGCAGCAAAACCAGCTTGTGCAAACAAGTGCCAACTATTTGCAAATGTTGAATGAATATCAGCAAATCAAGCATGCGGATCTCATTTCTTCTTGTACTAACTATATGCGCAGCAGCGTTTGTCGGTATATGCTGGGGAAAAACCATTTTCTTGCAGATAAAATAGTTGTTTTACCCAACCCTGTTGATACAGAACTGTTTTTTAACAGCAATGCAAACAGGAGCAAGGCTTTAAAATGGCTGCGGGAACTCAATCCAAACAGCGTTTTTACCGGCAGCTTTAATGTTTTTATCATTGGCAGTGTAGAAAAACGCAAGGGAGCCGAATATATTATCAAATCTATTGCTCCAATTGCTAAAGAGATTCCACAGGTCCGTTTTTGTTTTTTCGGTCACTATGCCAAAAATAAAACAGAAATCAGCGCTAATACAAAACTAAGTCCTGCAGATCTTTATTCCTTGCTGGGACATCAATGGCGTAGGCATCTTGCTTTTTTCGATTATCTGCCGCACAGGCGTCTGCCTTTAGTAATATCTGCAGGAGATGTTTTTCCTATTTTTTCTTTGGGGGATAATTTTCCCGGCACTGTTGCCGAGATTGCTTTGGCAGGCAAACCTATTGCTGCTTTAAAAAGAGGTGGGGTTAAGGAAATGCTCAGCGATAAGAATGGCCGTTTTCAGGCTTTTTCTTTAGGATCTGATCCGTCTAAAGGTGCTTTGCGCCTGTTGCAAGCTATAAAACTGTTTTATAAAAATCCATCTTTAAAAATAAATTTAGGCCTTAAGCTACGGCAGTTGATTCAGCAAAAATACTGTCCGGAAAAAGTGGTTCCTTTAATTGCCGAAACTTATTGGCAGGCCTTGATGGCAAAACAGCAAAAGGCATAAAGATGAGAAGCGCTAGATATTATTTCTTTTTCGGATTGAGTGGTATTGGTAAAACTACTTTGATTCAACATCTTTTACAAAAAAAGAAATTTGCCACAGCCAGGTTTACAGTAACTAGAGAACGTCGTTTTGATGATGATCCAGCTTTATTTGAATATGTTACTTTTTCCATGTTTCAAAAATATCTCGGAGCCGGTATTTTTTTTATAGCTCATGCAGAAAAAAATACCGGTTATGGTTATCGCAAGACTGAATTGCTGCAAAAGAAAATTACATTATTATATGGCCTGCCGGCCCAGCTAGAAAATATTAGCCGTTTGGGTAAATGTATCTTGATCACCGGAGATGCCGGATATGGTCTGGAATTGAGGAAAGAAGAATCGATAAAGAAAAAAAGAATAGATGCCAATGCTGAAATGCAAAGGCGGTTTTATTCGAAAAGCCATTTTTTACAAAAAATGGATCTGGTGTTGAAAAACAATTTTTGTAATCTGCAAGCTATGGCCTGTCAGTTTATTGCTTTTGACTGGCTGGTTTCTTGTGAGGCTAAAGCATTGGATATGAACCCGAAGGCTTTAAGGTTTGTTTTGAAAATCCATGCCCGGCCTTTTCCCGGCTTGCAAAGCCATTTAAGTTTTTGGTTGGAAAAGGCTTGTCATAGTCAGACATTGATGCGAAATTTTTATTCCCGTCTGCTGGAAGATGAAAAAGCTTTGGATTTTTAATTACAGATAAATAACTGGAAAGTTTGCGGAATAGTGCTTCAGGGCTTTGAAAACGGCGTTCTTTTGAAAAAATTTCGCGATCGACAGCTTTTTTTTCTTCTACATAGTAATAAGTTTCCAAATACATTTTAATCAGATGGGCTGTCAATTGGGTCCAAAAACCCTGTTTTTCTTCTTTTGTTAAAGGACGGAAACTTTCATAAAGTTCAATAAACTGTAAACATTTTGGTAGGGAAAAAACTTCGCCTTCAAAAGCAAAAAAGATCTGCGCTCTGGCGATATCTGCCAAAAGTTCTGAAAAGCCGATATGGTCAAAGTCTAAAACTGCCGAAATTCGGCCATTTTTTAAAAGGATATTGGAAGGTGAAAAATCTCCGTGGACCAGTCCTTTTGGAAGATGATCCAAATAATTCATGTCTAGGCTTTCAATCAGTTGAAGAAAAAAATTGCGTTTTGTCAAAGAGGGACAAAGGTTTAAAAAATGAAATAAAGTCTGGCGGTTAAGAACTTTTCTTTCTAGCTTGGTGTTTAACACAGTACTATGAAAAGAGGCCAAAGAGCGGGTAATTTCTCTTAGTTCTTCGTAAGTTGGATCAAAAGCATGATGGCCGGGGCAGAATTCCATTAACACAGCTGGCTTGCCGCCTAGGGAAATAAGTTCGTAATTACGGGGAAGTTGAAAACCTTTATAGCAAAGCTCATCTGTTATAGCCAGCAAGCTTTGAACGGATGCTATATTTTTTTTACTGTAAACTTTTAAAATAGCTAATGGATTTTCAATTGCTTGTTCTGTTATTAATGGCTGAGCGGCTACTGGCTGCCAGCGGATTATAAAAACTTGGTTGTCAACTCCTAGATTTGAAGGTTCAAACTGTAAAAAAGAAAAGCAAAATCCACTGGCAGCTAAAACCCAAATCCATAACAGCCATTTTTTTAACTGGTTGTTTTTCATGAAAATAAAGTATAGCGACTATTAACTAGATAATCAATTGTCGCTTACGATTACACAAAATTTTTTCAATTAAAAATATTTGTTTAATATAAGGCTAGGTCAATACCCACTGATTTTGACTGTGAGGATAGAGTTCAGAACCTCATCGGATTTAGCCGTGGGAGTATGTCAGAGTATTGTAGATGTTAATCTTGTTTAAAAATACTTTTAAATACAATTTTACTTGTTAAAAAAAATAAATTTAAGATAAAATTTATGCCTTAAATATTTTTATGCAAAAAATTTAAAGTTGTCATTAATTACAATTTAATTATGTAGATAGGTATTTTTATGAAATATATTAGAGTTAATGATTCTGTTAGTCCAACCAATTTTGAATTATGGGAGTCTTCCTTCTGGAAAGGAACTATTGAAAAGCTGGACTCTTTTAAAGTCTCTTTTGATGTAAATTCTGTACATGATACAATACAAGACAATTCAAGACAAAAATGTATAAAAATTTTTCAAGAATATATAAAAGACCGTCTTACAATTGGATGGATGTTTCATAATCGGGCTCTGACATTTAGCAAAATAAACTGTGCGGTGCAGGTTATTGAGGCTTGCCTAGAAAAAAACGAAAATATTAGAAAAACAAATATTAGAAATTTATTTCAAGAGGCAAGCAAACTTGATGGCAGAAAAGATGAAGATAAGTCTCCTCTTCCTTATGGCAAGCTGGGAATCTGTATGATAAAGGTAATGAACATAATTGATCCAAATCAGCTTATTCTTTGGAAAGAACATGACAAAAAGCTTGAAGACATTATAAATATTATTACTACAGAAAGTTATTGTTATGAAAGTAGTATTACAGAAAGTTATCGTTATAAAGACGATTCTATTGGATTAATTTGGAATCTTTGAACCTCCCTCGCCTAAAGGCGAAGGATTCCTGGTTCGTGGCTCCGAGCAACCCCGGCAGCTCCCCAGGCTTTAGACTGACGCACCGGCGGCCTTTAAGCTATTGATTTTGACATTTATATCGGATAATTAAAAAAAATAGTTGACATTAATTCTCTTGAAGAAAAAAATTTTAGCTAATTTTTAAACTTTAATAACTTTAAAGTTTTTGTAAAGTTTTGTGAGCATAAGTTTATTAAATTGGAAAATTTTGAGGTTTTATGGCAGCACCCGTTATAGAAGCAGATTTGCTTAGTAAAATTGCTAATTTAAAATTGCAAAATGAGCAGTTAAACGCAAAAAATGAACAGATGCAAAGAGAAATTGAAGAAATAAATAATTTATGGGAAGTCTTAGTACAAAAAGTAGATACTGATGTAAAAGAAATTGTAAAATTACAGAATGCTCTGAATCAAGCTTTGGAAGCAGGAGAAATATCAGCTAAAGGTCGTGAAGAACTAATTCAAAAACTTGAAATTATGACTACTAAAAAAGAAAATGAAACTATTCAAGTTGTTGCAGTTTCTACTTTGGCTAGTTTCGTCACTTTTGGATTGGGATCAGTTTCTTGTGCTATCGTATTTGGCGGTTTTGCGGTTTATAAAGTTTCTACGTTACAAAAATATAGAGAAGATAAAACAACATAGGTGAAATATGTCGGTAGCAGAGCAACGTTTGCAAGAAATGAGAGAGCGAACAGGTTCATTGCAAAATACACAGAATGATTTAACAGATAAAATGTCGCACTATAACTTTAGAGTAGATAGGCTTAGAAAGAAAAATTTACAAGCTTTAACAGATGAAACACAAATTTCATATATTACAAGAAGATCCAAAAATATACAGATAGATATATTAGTTTCTTTTAGTATTAGCATAGCAATTTTTGTTTTTTATAAATATTTATATTTTAATCCTAAAGTGTGAAAAATGAGTATTCCTAGTATTAATAAAATACCAGATGTAGAAAAATCAGATGGTTTGCGTTTAAGTGCAGCAAGTTTAATAAATAGGATGAGAAGAAATATTCATCAAATCCAGGAAATTAGTCAAGGGCAAACAGAAGAATTAGATAAAGCTCAAACTAAGCTTGCTAGTTTGCAAAAAAGAGTTCAAATAACTGATCAAATTGCCAAACCTGTTGTTGAAAAAGCTGATAAAATAATAGCTTTTAGTGTTTGGAATGGCATTTTAAAGATTACACATATATTTGATAATTTTATCCTGAACTTGGATAGATTGATTGACTGGATGCCTTATATCCTATTATTTTTTATGAGTATTTCTGTTTATACCTTTTTAAAATGAGATTTTATGTTTTTTTAGGACCAGTAGCTGGTTTGTTAGCTGGCCATAAAATTTTTCTTGCCCAGTAATTTGCGCTCCATGGATCGTTTTTAGTTAATTTTCCACTGGCATTGCGAATGCCTGCACTTCTTTTTAAATAGTTTTTTTTGGCTTCCGAGCTATAGTTGTGGCCATAGCCTTTGGCACCAAAGTGAATTAGCTTGGCTCTTTTTTGACCGCCTACATTTTTAGTGGCTAATACCATCATTTTTTTGTTTTTGGAAGTAGAAACTTGGGGTTTGTTTAAAGTAAAAAGATGACCGTGATATTCATATTTGCCATTTTTTTTCTTAAGTCTGGATAGTTTTATGCTTTTCATAATTTGTTCCTAAAGTTATAGGTTAATATATTATTTTTTTAGTTTTTGAGCCTGAGAAAAGGATTTTATATTTTTTAGTTTTTGTTTTTTGTGTTTTTGGGATCGGCACCAATTTTTATATTCGATAGCGTCGCCAAACCAAATACCATAATAAAAACCAGGACCAATCCAAAGAGCTTCTTCAATAGGGTATTTATCAAAAATAATATCGCTGGAATTAGCAGCAAAAGCAAAAAAAGAAAAAATGCTGGTAATTGTAAAAACAACTAAGAGCAATCTTTTTTTCTGCATGCAAAAACACCTCTTGTAAGATTCGGGGTCCTAAGCCCCAAATAGCACAAGAGCTGTTTTTGTGTGAGCATTTTTTTTGAACTTCCCTTTCCTAAAGGTGAAAGAGGTTCAAAAAAGCACTATTTTAAACCGATACGGCTAATTGCTTGTTGTTGCAGTTCCATGATCTTTTCAGCTGTCTGAAGATAGTTGCTTGAGTCAAAAACAATTGCACGCAGATCATCTCGTTCGCTGAGGAAACTATTTTTTTCTTCAGAATTGTCAAACTGATAATATTCTGCTGCGGCTTCTAATATATTAGCGTAGTTTTCAATCACGGCATTGGATTCTTCAGGATAAGTTTTTATAATCCAGTTGCGCCAAAAATCGGAAGAGGCCAGCAGCTTTTCTTCAGAAAAACTGCGGATATGCGCGAGGGCTTCATCTAGCATACTTTGACAAACGCCTGACATATCGGCATAAAGCATTTCTTGCGAACTAATAGGCAATGCGAGCTTTTCTTTAAGTTTTAGACATATATAAAGCACTGTTTCAACTTCTTCGCCAAGTTCTTCTCTTCTAGCTATTTGCAAAGCATATTTTTTTAAAAGTTCATATTTCTGCGCTCCTAGGGCCCATGTTTTGACTTTTTCTAAAGTCCTATCTTCCTGGTAAAGACACCATAGTACTTCCAAATCATTAAAAGTAATTAATAGCCTGTCACCGCAGGTCTCTAATCCCTGCTCTATTAGAATGAGCATTTGGTTTTGAAACTCTACATTTTGGCCGGCGGCCAAAAGCAGCTGATAAATCCGATTTACCAGATGCGGACGCGTCTGCGGGTTCTCATAATTAGGCAGCATTCTTAGTCTTTGTAGATATTCTGCTAGTTGTTGGCGGTTTTCTTCTTCAAGACTATTAAATAGACTAGGCTCTAGGATATGGCCGGCTTCCATTCCCCATAAATGCAGCTGTTCTGTAAAATTTGTCGGCAGCAAGTTGTTTTGCATAAAAAAATTGTTAAGCATATCGAAATCTTCCAAAACTGCAAAATTTCTGTTATGAAAAGCACGGGCTAAATCAGAAACAGAAGATACATATTCTATTTCTATATGGCCTTCAGATCTATGTCTGATATCAGATATCCTGACATTGTATCTGCCGTTTAAAACCTGGATTAAAATATGATCTTCTAAATAGCCAACCGCTGTGCCTCTTAAATTAATGACTTCAAGATTTGAGATAAAATAAAGGTTTTCCATGCTGGTAATGGGGTTGCCTTCAAAACTGATTCTTTCTAATTCACTAGGAAAAATAAAATTCGACAATTCTGTAATATGGTTATAACTCAAATCCAAATATTGCAGTAAGTGGTATAATCGCACACGATTTAATCTGGCAATCCGGTTAACACTCAGATTAAGATAGCGCAGGCAGATAGGTGGAATAAAATCATCTAAAGTACTGATTTGATTATAAGATAAGATCAAAGTCGATAACATTCTAGACCAGGCAACATTTGCTAAATTGGTAATTTGGTTATGGGACAAATCGATTTTTGCTGTATATTCATTAAAAATAGCGCCGCTGATATCTTCAATCTGATTAAAAGAAAGATCTAGTTTACATGCTGCCGGAAAAGAGATGCTCTGTACAGAAGAGATTCTGTTATAACTTAAATCCAGCTTTTCCATATTGTTAGGAAAAACCAAATTTCCTAAATCAGTAATATGGTTATGGCTTAAATTTAATTTTAACAGGTTATCTGGAAAAAATAAGCCTTCTAGGCTTTCGATCTTATTGTATGACAAATCTAAAATAATTAAATGCGCAGGCCAGCGGAAATGAAATAAGCTGTCAAATACCTCAGTAGAGTTTAAATCCAGAATTAGCAAAGAGTCCGGCGCTTCAAAATTAGCTAAACTGATCAAAGGATTTAAATTTAAATTCAAGGCTTTTAAAGCATCTGGCAGACGTACATCAGCCATGTTGACAATTTGATTTTCTGACAGATCCAAAGCCCGTAGACTCTTTGGCCAATTGACTTCTTTTACGGAGCATAAAAAATTATCTTTTACGTTCAGATCCTGTAAGTTGGTAAAATAGGAAAGTTCCGGTGGTAGCTGCGTCAGGCCCGCATTGGAAAGATTCAAAGACTTTATAGAAATAGCAAAATCCTGATTGTGTTCTAGCCAATACCTAATCTGTCGGGCCTTATTGATCTCACTGCCGGAAAGTTGCGGACTGTGTAAAATATAAGGCAAACAGTTAAAAAAGCGTAGCAGGTTTTGGGCGGCCATTAAAGTCGCATCAATATCTGCCAAATCCTCTTCGGTAAAAAGCTGAGCCGTTAACAGACGGTTAATGCCATCTTGATCTATAGGGTAAAAACTCATAAATTAAATATAAATAGATTTATCAGGTCTATTAGAATAATAAATCCAAGAAATAAAAATCAATTTTTTAAAAAGTAAAAATTATACAAATCATATTGCTATTAAACATTTATCAAAAAAAACACCAGCAAAACCTGCTCCTTTAGGGGCGGGATAAGTTGGTGTATATAATATTAATGATAATTCGGATTGTTCTGGCTGTATAGGAATTTCTTCTTGTTTTAAAGAAGGTTCTATTGTGGGTTTAATTTTGGGTGGAGGGGACTTGTGGAGCTTTTTGGTAGTTGAGTAAATAGGGGGTGAAATTTTTTAATTCATTTAAGGCTTGCTTCAGATTGTCAAAGGACTTTATTTCTTCATTATTATGAAGTTCCCATTTGCCTTGGTCATTTTTAATTAAGACTACATATTGCTCAGATTTAATGGCTTCTTTTTTATATAAAACTAAGGATTTTAGGGTATATTGTGTTTGTTGATTTGGTGAGTCCGGGTCCCAAAATACATCATCATCAATTGTTATCTCTTGGAAGGGTACGGTTAGATTTTCTTCAATTGTTAATTCTGGATTTGCTTTCTCTTCATTCATATTAGAAATATTTAATTGCAATAATAAACTGTTAGGTTGTTGTGAATTATGTAGGTATAATTGTTGTTGTTGATTTTCTAATGTTTTTTTTTGTAAATGGTTTTTTAAAAGAGTTTTAATTGTTAATTGTTGTTGTTGTTGTGGCAGATCCAATGTAATTATAGAATGATATTTAGGTGTTTCTTCCAATGGTTTTTTTGATGTGTTTGTGTAAGTAATCACGGATTCTTCTTGTACTGCAACTTTGGATGTGTTTGTATTTGCTTCTAATAACTCTAATAGACGGCTTATGAATGTCTGCTCATTGGATGTGTTGTTTGCATCACTTAATTGATTTACTTTTGTTTGAATTTTATTTAGCAATTTTTTTAATTCTTTATCATCAATAGGAATTTGCTGTATTTTATTTAGCAATTTTTTTAAGTGCTTTTGCAGTTTTTTTCTGTTTTTTAAGCGTGTAGGGTCATTTGGATGAGTTTTTTCTTCTTGTAATTCCTTTTCTAATAATTTTCGATAATCGGGATTGGCGAAAAAGAGCTTTAAGGTTGCATGATTCATGTCACTATTATGTTCAAGTGTCGGAAAAACAGCTGGTAGATGGACTGTTTTTGTTCTAATGTCTTCTATTTCTTTTCCTGTTGTTTGTATGGTTGTTTGCGGAAGAGTTGATGTTGAAGTATTTTCAGAGCGGTCGGATCTTAAACTGAGGTGGGATAATGGTTGTTTAAGTGCTATATCTCGAAATCCTGTGCCTTTGGTGAGATTTAAAATAACTGGTTTTTTTAAAGATAGCAGAGGAACGAGTTCATTTGCTTTATTTGGCACTTGTAGTTTTTGCATCAGATCCATTACTTTTTGAGCTGAATATTGCCAGGCAAGAGTGTCTTTTTCTAAACCAGCGGCTTCGTTTTTCTTTGCGATAGTAGAGCCCCGATAAAATGTAATGCGGTAAGAAGAGCCGTCCTTCATGGTTAAAATGCCATCTTTGGAAGATAAAATTTCTTCTATATCTTGTTCCAGGGTAGCTGGAGGCTGTGCAGTGGTAGCTGGAGGCTGTGCAGTGGTAGCTGGAGGCTGTGCAGTGGTAGCTGGAGGC
>CAYXMS010000027.1:0-5739 GCA_964466185.1 uncultured bacterium | reverse complement strand
GCTGGAGGCTGTGCAGTGGTAGCTGGAGGCTGTGCAGTGGTAGCTGGAGGCTGTGTAGTTATAGGTTTAGGTGGTATTTTTGGAACTTGCTTTTGGCAATATGTTATGAAAGTATTTTTTGTAGTTTCGTCTTTGATAGCGTCAATGATAGTGTCAGTGATTTTGGCAGCTTGCTTAATCTTATATATTGTACCGTCTGGTTTTAGCATTTCATTCCAGTCGTTGTCTTTAAAGTTATTAATTACTTCTTTAATTACTTTTTTCTGATTTTGTGTTAGAGCGCTTTCTGGTATGTTGTCGATGAATTTTAAAAAAGACTGTTTAATTTTTTGTGCTTGAATTGATTCTTTTTTGACATTAGTGATTTGTGATAGTTTTTCTGTTTTTAGTAGCATTTTTCTGATGGTAAAAAAAATGGGGAGTGTTACGTTATTTATTTTATGTGAAGATGTAGATAAGTTTGATTCTGGTTGCGTTATATTATGTGGAGGTGATGGGTTGGTTGGTAAAACCATAAAATATTATGTTAATTTGTTTTTAAATTATCTTATTTTTTTTAAAATACCCACTTAAAATGAAGTTTCCCCAGTAAGACATTGTAATTGTTGGTATTGCGATATCCCGTACCTGAAAATTCCAGATGTAGCCGCCTGGATAAAATCAGCTTTAAACGGGTGTTAATAATGTCAGCTTCATATTGATTGCTTTTCAAAACTTCAGGAATAGTTCCATATTCAATAACTGTAGCTTCGTTGGTTATGTCTTTAGTTTTTCTCCAAAGATGCTCATAGCTGATTTCAATTTCACGGTTAGGGTGTATTTTTTTGAAAAATAATAGCTTTATCCATTGGCTGTTTTCTCTTCTAAAAGAATAGTAATCAGCGATAGTTTTATGAAAAGACTGATAGTCATATTGATATTGGATCATCCAGTCGCAAGTTAAAAAATTAATGCCCGCTCTGCCCCAAATTGCAAAACGGTCTTTGCGATTGAAGATAGGATTGCTATAAAAAAATTCTTTATTTTCTATGCCAATTCCGCAAAGAGGAGGATAAAACCTATATTCTAAAATAGCTATTGTATGCTGCCTTTTAACTAAATAAGAATAATAATTAGCAAAGTCCCTGCCAATTAAACCGTCTATTACCCCGGAAATAAAAAGTAAATAACAAGGCGTGGCAAAACGGATTGCTACTAAAGGCTCAAAATGAATGGTATCATGAAAATCAAAAATATTGGTGCGGGAATTTTCTGATTGGCGAATGGTGGCTTCTAATTTGATGGTCCAGTATTTTTTTAAAAAAAATTCTCCTCCCAAACTGTAAAGATAGTTATTGGTATTGTAATTGTTGGTTCTGTCAATGAGATTGTGCTGTTTTTTAAAAAAGGAATCAAAAAAAACATAAGGACGGAAATGATTGTTAACCGGCATTATGATCTGCAGAAAATTGTTGAAAATTTCTAATTGCACAGTTTTGATTTTGGTTACTAAATCCATTTCTCTTTCTCTATAATAGCTGGTATCATAAGTTATGGAAGGATTGACATAAGGCCTGATTGTAATTAACCTTTCTTCTATCGTTTTTTGATCGGTTTTGTTAGCTAAAGATAAACTGTGGTCATAATAAGTCTGCGCTTGCCTATAGTTTTTGTTGCTGAAATGCAATTGTGCATAAGGCAATAAAACAGAAGTGTCTTGAGGTCTTTTTTTTAAAGTTTTTTGGAAATGCTTTTCAGCTTTTTCCTTTTTGCCTAAAGCTGTATATACCTGGGCTAAAAGCAGGTGGGTATCTAGATAATCCGGTCTTTTTTTAATTATAATTTTTAGTTCTTTTTTGGCTTTGGCATATTCTTTGGCCCAGTAATACATGCGGCTTAAAGCAAGTCTGGCGTTTAGATTGTCAGGATTGTTTTTTAAAGATTCTTTTAGATATTGTTTTGATAGATTCCAGCTTTTTAAATAAGAATAAACTCTGCCTATACGATATTGATAATATGCATTTTCGCCAAAGTTTTTTAAAAGCTCTTGATAATATAAAATAGCTGTTTGCCATTTTCTGGCTTTTTCTGCAGCCATGGCTTTTTCTTCTAAGTTTTTTTTCTTTTTTTCTAACCGTACTTTTATTTGCGCTTGTTTTTTCTTTTCTAAACTTTTTACGTTTTCCAATTCTTTTTTTGTTTCTCTGATTTCTTTTTTTTCTACAGGTTTAATTTGTTCTTGCTCTTTGGTTTTGTCGGCATTTTCTGTTTCTTCAATATTTTCTCTTAAAAATTTGTCTTCGCTTTCAAATTCCTGAATGTCTTCCAGTTCATGGGGTTCAGAAAAATTATCATAATCAGACCATAAATAAAAACTGCAAAAATAAAAGATAATCAACCAAATAGTTTTTTTTAGAAAAATTGTGTTTAAACACATATTAAGTTTAAAACCACATTAAATTAGAATTTTTATGCCCTAAAATATATTTATCGCTGAATTTTTGGATTTTTGAAAGGATTTTTTTGATATTCTTTCTCAAATACTCCATTTAGATCATGATTGAACAGTTTTTAGATCTAAGGCCTTATGGATTATTTGAGAAAGACATAATTATTCAAATTTTCGAGCAGGGTGTATAGCGCCACTATAGGTAAAATAAAGACCCTTGACGTTATTTTGATCATCAAAGTCGAAATCTATAGTAGCTGATACTGCCTTTAAGAAAAATCTGGTTTGTGTTTCCGGAAAAATTTTGGCTGTCGGATAGCCAGTTAAATGGACTGTTAAATCACGGTCTTTTTTAGCAATAGTAAATATTAAGCCGGATGGATGCTGATATTTTCCTATGTATTTGTCTAAGATAAAAGGATCTAAAACAATAGGTTCGTCATCTGGCAGCATATCATAGCGGGAATCTAAAAGATAAGAGCCTAGGCCAACATCAGCATCATTGATGTTAACAGCTGAATTAGATAAAATTATTAGTCCTTTTTGTGTTTCAGGACAAAAACCCATAAAACTTCTGCAGCCTCCGGTTCCGCCATTGCAATAAATAATCCGATTGGAATATCGCTCGGAAATATGCCAGCCCAAACCAATTTTTAACTTATATTTATCTGCATAGTTATAAACTTTATGGGTCTTTTGAAAGGTTTTTGTTAAAGGTGTATTTGAAACTCCCATATGAGCGGCTAAAAAAGTAATTAAATCTTTAGCTGTTGTATAAATTCCACCGGTGCCAAAGAAAACAGGAAATTCCCAAAAAGGGACAATATTATCGCCAATATGAGCATTGGTTAGTTTTTTTTGCATGTTTTCTGTTGGTCCTAAGCTTGTATTTTCAAGACCCAGCGGTTTGCAAATTCTATTTTGGAGCTCTTTTTGATAATTTTTTATATCACCTGCTGAAATAATATGACCAGCTAAGCCGACGCTTAAATTAGAATAATCGTATACATAACCGGGAGCTATGGGCAGTTCATAGCTATTTAAAAAATCAAAAGCCTGCTCTATGCTGTAATCGGCAAATGGATTAGAAACATTTTTACAAGAGTAATTGTAAGGCAAATATGGTAGGCCGCTAGTATGGGAAAGCAAATGACAAACTAAAATTTTTTGGCCTTTATAACTGGGAAACTTGATTTCAGGAAAAAAAATTTCTGCAGGATCTTCCAGACTTAGCTCTTTGTTATCATGCATGTCTTGAATTATGGATGCTGTAAATATTTTGGTTAAAGAGCCGACTTCAAAAACTGTATTTTCATCTATCGGATTGTCATTGCCTACTCCAAAGGTTCCATACTTGTAAAAAGTAATCTCTCCTTTATCTATAACTCCTACTACCATGCCATAGCTTTTGCCGCTATCGACCCTTTCTTTGATAATTTGAAAAATGTCAGACGGTTTTTTAAAATAAGAGAATTTAAACCAGTTTAGCCTATCGCTGGTCGCTGTTAAATTGACCGTGAACAAAAGCAGCAGAAAAAATAAAAAAAAATGCATCCTTTTCATAGGAAAACCTCATTAATTAAAAAAATAGATGCAAAATTTTATAAAAGAAAAAAAATAAAGAAAAGCAATTTTTTTAATTTGTCAGAGCTAAAAAATATCAATGTTTAAATTTAAGGCTGCAATTCAATGCTTTTGGATTTTAATTGCTCGATTAGTTTGAAAATAGCCAATTCTTTGGCTTTGGCTTCGATCTCTATTGTAACTTTTTTTAGCTTTAGCCAATGTTGGGGAAAATCTGTAAAATTAATAAAATCAGCATGCAGTTTGGGATTTCTAGCCTGATAGCCTTCTTTAGGACTAGAAAGATGAAAAAGCGCTTCTTTTCCATTTTTCCAAGTTAGAAGAGCTTGTTGTGTCGCTTCTTCTTCCGAAAGATTATCTTTTAAACAGCGGTGATGGTGAATATCATAAACAAAGGGAATGTGCTCTTCTCGGCAAAGCGGCAGTAAATCCTGAGGTGTAAAAATTCTATCATCATTTTCCAGTGTGAGCTTGCTGTGTAGTCCTGAAGAGAGTTTTTTTAGATTTTTTTGTAGTCTTTGCAGGCTCTTTTTTTTGTCTTTATAACCGCCTCCTGCATGGATATTAATTACATCAGCTCCTACCAAGTCTGCTAGATAGTTGTGGTATTCCAATTCTTTGATTGCGTTTTCTACAACTTGGAAATTAGGGGAATTGAGTATAACAAACTGGTCCGGATGCAAGGTAAGGCGTAAATTATTTTGCCGAGCAAAAGATTTGCTTTTTTCAAGTAATTGAAAAATCTCGGAAGATCTTGGCAGCTGTTCTATTTTATAAGCTGTTTCAGGATGAGTAAAAAGAGGGAAAAATCTGCTGGTAATGCGAAAATCTCCAATCTGATGCATCAGACAATATTCCAAGGCTTTTAAAAGATTTTGACAATTGCTAAAGATAATATCAGATAAATATTGCAGCCGAAAAGCAGTGTTTTTCTTTTTTAGAAAAGTAGCCGTTGCTATGCGAAAAGAAATTTGTTCTTTTTTAAAAAGACAACACAACCCAATTCTTAACATAATACTAAATATAACCTTAAAATAAGGGCTGTTTTTGTAAAAAAACTCTTTTTTTCAGTATCATTTTTTCGCCTTTAAAAAAATAATACTTAAAAAATAATTATTTTTTGGAAGAAATATCGCTAAGAATTTGTTCCAGATCGTCTTCATGCTCTACTTCATCCTGCAAAATTTCTTGCACTATGCGATAGGTTAAAATATCTTTGCCTTCGGTTATTGCCAGAAGTTTGTCATAGACTTTAATAGCGCATTGTTCGCCTTTGATGTTTTGCTTTAAAATTGCTTTGTAATCAAAGTTTTTTGGGGGCTCATAACCGCAGTTAGCTTTCTTAAACCATTCTCTAGGGTCTAAAATGGGAATGCCTCCCAATTGCAAAATACGTTTGGTTAACATGTTGGCATGTTTGAGCTCTTCTCCCGCATGTTCTTCCAGTTCAACTTTTATTCTAGGAGCTGCTATACCTTCAATTACTTGCGCTCCAATCCAATATTGATAATAAGCCAGCCATTCATCAGCCAAAGCTTGATTTAATAAAGAGATGAGTTTTTTTACATCTAATTTAACGATTTTTGTACCTATGGTTCCCATAAAAAACTCCTTAATTAGTAGTAATAATATTGTAGATTAAAAAGATTAAGCATTCAATCTTTTTATTTGTAGGTAGTGTAACATTTTGTCTGTAAATTCAGGATTATAAAATCTTTGAAAAGAAA
>CAYXMS010000026.1:0-20762 GCA_964466185.1 uncultured bacterium | reverse complement strand
GAGAGGCAAACAAGTTTGGCCTAAAAAGTTGTCCAGCCCAATGGGTCCACCTCAGAATTAAATAAGATGCGAGGACAATTTCTAAAGAACCTGATATTAAAGTCGCACTGAAACTAACAGCTGCTAAAAGCTGCAACGCATCTTTAATTAATTGTTCTTTATGTGGCCGGCTTTTTATAATTTTACCTAATTTTATAGCGCTATGCAATGTATCCGCTGCATTAGTAGTTAAAAGGCAAATTTTAAAATGAAAAAACATACCAGCTAAAGAGACGGTCCCCAAAGCTGCTTGAAGCATATATGGATAAAAAGCTTTTTGTTTTGAATCGCAAGAAAAAACAGCGTGAACATTAGTTAAAACTCGCAAACTACTAGAACCTGCGGAGAAAACTATGCCGACAGGATGATATAAACTTAAAAAAGGCAACATGCTAGCAGCTATACGTTTGATTCTATTTTCATGTAAAAAAATACCAGTTTTAGCCACTTCAGCTACAATCGGTTTATCTTCACAAACTGCACTTTTATCAACGGACGAGTTTCTTTTAGCGATTTCTTGCTCTTGATCATATAAAGCAACATCTAAATCAGGATTACGATAAACTGAAAATTGATCATGCAGCTGATTTACTAAGAAGTTAAGATAACCTGTCATAATTTATAAAAAAGTTTAATTATTTTTATTAAAACATTCATTTAAATTAATAAATAAAAACAATAATTATTATAACATAATATAATTAAAAAAAACTATTTAAAATTTAATTAATTAATTAATTAATCCAAAAATTAAAACTCTACTTTTTAAAATTATTACATAAGTTACTTAGAAACAAAGCTTTCGATTCAAAAAAAAGATTTACATTAAAGCCAATCACCGCTCACTGAAGATTATTATTTTATACATTTCATAAAAACTAAAAAAATATCCCTTTTAAAGATGCTTTAAAAGGCATTTTCCTCTAAAATTGTTGTTTATTTTTGCTTCATTAAAAAATAGGGCAATTTTCTATGACTTCTCTATCAGAAACAAACAATGGTTTAAGACTTCAATCGCCTATTTATTATGTGCCGGACGATGGCAAGCTTCAGCATGCTAAAAAAGAACCTTTAGCTCTTAGAGTTTTTTATGTAGCTTTACCTTTTTTAGCTCTACATCAGCCTTTTGGAAGAGCTATTACTCTAACTATGGATTCGATCAGAACCTTTTCTTCTTTCAATCAATTAATAAATGAAAAAAATAGTCTTGAACTTTTAAAAACAGCTGTCGCTATTGCTGCTTTAGCTGGAACTATTTTTATGCATCCTTTAGGATTATGTATTTCGACATTATATGATCTTGGTTGTGATATCACAACTATTATTGCCCAATTTCAAACAGAGCATAATCAAGAAGCTCTTTATGCAATGCTTTCGATGAGCCAACATTTATTTTATCTAGGCACTATGCTGGTTGGTTCTTTGGAAATCATTGCTCTTTCTATGCTGCTTAATATGGCAATAGAAATCTGCCGTTCGGAAAAAGAGTTTAAAAAAGGACATCTGTTAGAAGCAATCTCTCATTTATTGATATCAGCAATGCGTTTTTCTCAAGCTGTTCCTTATCTAGAAAAAGTTGCTTATAAACACGATGTTCAAGGTAAAAAACAATTTCATAATTTAACAAAAATGGTGGCAAAAATCAGAAATCAAACAGCCCTTTTCTTTTATTCATCAGCGCGCTTTTTAGTCAGTGCTCATTGGCAAATAACAGATTTTTGGTTGGAAACGGTCAGTCTTTGTCAAGATGATCAAAGTTCAACAGCTCAAAAGATTTTTTCGACAGCACGGTCTGCTATAGCTTCAATCGCTCTTTTACCTTTAGCGCTTGGCGGTTTGGCTTTAGGTCAAACTTGTCATTTTTCAGCTTTTTTGCTTACTACAACACCTTATATTCATTTGAAAGACCAATCAGAGATCAAAAAATTAACAGATAAAAAACTTTCTGTTTTTCAGGATAATGCATGTCTTACCGCCGGTGGTTTTGCGCGTATGTTCGGCGGTACCGTAAAACCTAATGAACAAAGGGTACGGGAAATAGCTCAACAGATCAAAGACCAGAATCCGGATCTTGTTTGTTTGCAGGAAGTCAGTGATTTAAAAGATGCTTTTACACTTTACCAAGAGCTGCAAGGGGAATTTGCAGATTTTTATTTAAATGTCGGCGCGACCCCCTTTATTTTGCAAAATAACAGCGGTTTATTTGTGGCAAGTAAAATAGCAATTAAAAATCCAAAATTTCATAGTTTTTCAGATATCAATGGGGCAGAGGGAATGGTCAATAAAGGCTTTTTGCTTTTTTCGACTAAAATAGGCCATTTTATTACTACGCATTTAAGTCCTTCGCATGATGATTTAAAGCCAAAGGCTGCTGAAATTCATAGGCGCTCTCAAGAGCAAGCAAGAATCTTATTAGCAACAGAAAAAAGATCAGCTGAAGATGGCAAACCTGCTTTTGTTTTAGGGGATTTCAATATTAATTGGAATAATAGCAAAAACAGCGAATATCAAAACAGCCAGTTTTTTCAAAGATTGCAAGATCAGTATAACCAAAATAGAAAAGAGGTTTCAGATCGAGAAGCAACTGCAGAAACCGAATATTTAATCCGTCGTAACTGGCATCATGAAAATGAAGCTAAACCAGACCGTTTAATTTTAGATTATTTTTTATCTTTTGTGCAGCCTGGCAGATCTGTTTCAATAACAACCCGTAAAATTGCTACCTTTGATGTTGATAATCCCCAAAATACCATTTCCGATCATGCCGCATTAATAACTGAGATAGATTTAACTGAAATTACTTAAAAGTATTTTTATAAAACAAATGAGCATCAAACCAACTGTTTAAAAAGGCTTGATTGATGAGTACATTAATTGTTAAAACTCTTGAAAATTTAGCTTATGGATTTCTTCCAGCAGCTCAAAGCTATTCTTATAAAGGCAAAGAAAACCAAGTGACACAACAGGCTTTAACAGTTCAAAGAAAAATCCAACATTGCGCTCTGAATTTTTTTAAGGTAATTGGATGTTCGATAGCTTTGCCTTTTGCAGCTATTTTTTCTCTTTCAAATAACCTTAAAAATAGAACTATCACCCGTTTCAATTCTTCAAGACATTCAAAATCAATAGAACCAAAAGTTTTATCAAAAGAAGAAATGATTCGATTGCTTGCTGACAAAGTTTTAAGTTTCGGCTTTTCTGATTCTTTATTTCAAAGCTGCGGTTTTGGCACAAATGTTTCCACTCCCGCATTTAAGGGCCGCTCTGATTGGGATGAGTGGGTGCAAAGTCCAGAAGGTCATATTGAAAGCAAAAGAGAAGATATTCAAGCCAGCTTTAGAAACTATTTGGATGATCCTAATTCTTTTATTCAGCTGCTGCAAGAGATGCACGTTACCGCTTATCGCTTTTCTTTAGAAAGAGCCGTCATTGAACCGAATAAAAATGAATATGATCAAATAGCTATTCAAAAACATGTACACTTTTGCAAGGCTTTAAAAGCAGCCGGCATAGAACCCTGGGTGACTTTAAATCACTTTGTGCAGCCAAAATGGTTCTCAGATGCCGGAGGATTCGGCAATGCAGAAAATATTGCTGATTTTGTTCAGTATTGTGAGAAAATTATTCCTCAGTTTTCACCACATATCACTAATTGGATGACTTTTAATGAGCTCGGAGTAGATAGTTTTCAACGTGAAATTCGCAGAGTATATCCAGGAGGAAAAGGCGGTATTTTGGCAGCAGTTGAAGACATGCGGAATATGTTAATTGCCCACTTTGCTGTTTATCAAAAAATAAAAGCTTTAAATCCGGAAATTAAAATAGGCATCACACATCAATGGCTGAAATTTGTACCTGCCAATCCTTATAATCCAATTGAGAGAATTGCTTGTTATGCAATTTCTTTAATAACTCATTATGCAGTTTTTAATTGCTTGAAAACAGGATCTTTACAGATACCTTTTTTAACCAATGACCGACTCTGGACACAAAAAAAACCGCCCTTGGATTTTATAGGAGTTCAATCTTACGGTTTTCCAGTCTTGAAGGTAGGATTTGGTTCTGGCGAAGAACCGGGTCAGGTAACTAAATTGAAAATACCTGGAGTAAATAGATATTTTGTAGCAGGCGCTACTTGCAAAGAAGAGGGTGGAAAAGTATTGAGTTTTGGACCTCCATACAGCCCTAATGATTTAGAAGCTGTTTTACAAGAAGCTGAAAAGCTAAAAGTACCTGTAGCTATTACAGAAACCGGCTGCGATGCCAGATTGCAGACTTGGGGAGGCGAAACTGTAGAACTAGATGAAGCAACCCAAAAAGAATATTTTCAAAAGATGTTCAGTATACTTACCCGCTTTAAATTAGAAGGATTATTTATTTGGACTTTGTTTAAAAACCAGTTGGAATGGGAAGGCGGCACAAAGAAGATCTGTTTAGGAGTTGTTTCTGATGTTAAAGAAGCTAATTCTAGAAAAATTAAAAAATGGGAATTAAGTCCTGCAGCTAAATATATTCAGGATATTTTTAACAAAATTATGCCAGCAGTATCTCAAAGAGCAGCTTAAGCGACAAACGTTGAACAATAGAGCAATTAATCCATTTTCCTTTCGGTAGACATATTTTTGAGAACATGATCAATTAACACAAGGCCCATATTTGAACCTCCTTCGCCTAAAGGCGAGAGAGGTTCAAGATCTTTATCCTGCCTCTAATGCTGGTAAAGGCACTTGCATTTATACTAGCTTAAGGCTAGCAGAGGCTTTGTACTCACCCAATGGATATACCACCAATCCTTAATAGAATTATGAAGTTAAAAGTTTAACTTTTGTTAATTTTTAATGGAAAAATATTTTGCACCTTGTCTCCCGGTCCTAAAGAACTGGGTTTTACAGTGTATTAATGATAAAACAGACTCTTGTAGGCTTTGATGAATTTTTGTATAATATAGTTATTTATTCAAAAGGAGCTATTATGACTTTCAAAAATTTTGGACTTTTACTTTCTCTTTGTTCTATCTGCCTTTTCGGCAGCAGCAATGAACCAGCAATGGATAACAACCATAAAAATGTTCTGCAGCAAACATCAAAAGCTTTTACTCAAATTGCCAAACAGGCAACACCTGCTGTTGTCTTTATCAAATCTGAGATCAGCGACAATTCTCCTCAAGATTTTGAAAACCCTTTTGACTTTTTCAACGATGAGTTTTTCCGCCATTTTTTCGGTCATCCCAAAGGCCCCGGTTTCAAAGGGGCGCCTGCTGAACCACAAGTTTCCGGAGGATCTGGATTTATTGTTAATTCCGACGGTTATATTGTAACTAATTACCATATTGTTAAAGATGCCTCTAAAATTACAGTAGCCTTAAATAGCGGAGAAGAATTCGATGCTAAAGTTATCGGCTCTGATCCAAGAACCGATCTAGCTGTAGTAAAAATTGACGGTAAAAACCTGCCTTTTTTAAATTTTAGCCCTGATGCTGACGAACTGGAAGTTGGCGAATGGGCTATTGCCATCGGCAATCCTTTTGCTTTACAGGCTACAGTAACTGTCGGAGTAATCAGTGCAAAAGGCCGTAACAACTTAAGAATTTCAGACTTAGAAGACTTTATTCAGACAGATGCCGCCATTAACCCGGGTAACTCTGGCGGTCCGCTTTTAAACATCAAGGGACAGGTCATAGGCGTAAATACAGCCATCATTTCCAGATCCGGCGGATATATGGGCATTGGTTTTGCCATACCTGCTAAAATGGCCAGACATGTCATGGAGCAAATTATTAAAACAGGCTCTGTCAAAAGAGGCTACTTGGGAGTTTATCTACAATCTATCGATAAAGAAATGGCTGAAGCTTTGAATTTAGACAAAACAGAAGGCGCCCTGATCTCTTCTGTCACTAAAAACTCCCCTGCCGAAAAAGCAGGCCTCAAAGAAGGCGACATTATTATTGAATACAACAACAAGCCGATTAAGAATTTAGGCTATTTCCGCAATGAACTGGCGCTTTTAGACCCAGGAACTAAAGTCAAACTAAAAATAATCCGCAACCATAAAAAATTGTTGATTAACGTGGCTTTGGCAGAACATCCAGACGATGGTTTTATTGCTAAAAAAGCCCATCAGATCGGTTTTGAGGTATCTGAAGTCAAAAATATTCCGCCGTCTACTTTAAATAAATTCGGCATCAGCAACAATACAGAAGGAATGATTATTACTTTTGTTAAAAGAAGTTCTTTGGCCGAACGCGCAGGTCTGACGCCAGGAATGCAACTATTGCAAGTCAATCAGAAAAAGGTGCAATCGATAGAAGATTTTCAAGCGGCATTGAAAGAAACCGAAAAGAAAAAGCATCTTTTATTACTGGTCCGTTATCAGAATATGACCAGATTTATTACTATCAGAACACAATAAATAGTAGTAAAAAATAATTAAATCACAAAAACTAAAAACCGCTTTTTTTAAAAAAGCGGTTTTTAGTTTTAACCAAATTATTATAATTAAGGATCCGTTAAAATCTGAAACAAAATTTTAACTAATTTAGTAAAATTTTTCTTTTAATTTTAAGGGAAATCATATGAATCAAATTGAAATGATCAGTTTAGAAAAATTAAAGCCAAGCACACCTTCATATCACAAATTTATATTAAAATATGGTCTTCAATTCATAGAAAATATCAGTAACAAGAAACTGAGGAAATTTATCCAAAAAAATAATTCGGCCAATGGAAAAAACCCAAAATTTAAAAGATAAATAACATTCTTTAAAAATTTTTCAATCAAAATTCAACCAGCTATAAACATCTTTTCTATAGTAAAAAATATTTTTTAAAAGCTATCATATTTTCTTTTTAAAAAGGAGATTTATATGAAGCTGATAAATTTTTTAAGTATTTTTCTGATCTGTTTGTTAACTACAGCTTTTTTTGAAGCTGCAGAATATCTAGTTCCATTTAATTACTGGAATCCTACAATTTCGAATATTTCCAGCTCCAGCGCTTCTGCTCCACAAATAGCAATAAACGATTCGGGACAGCTAACAGCGATTTGGGCGCTGACAAGCGGAGAAAATTCTTATATTAAAGCCTCTTCTTCTGCAAACAACAACTCTTCCTGGACAGAGTCTCAAACACTCTCTTCCAATCTTCCTTCCGAGCCCCAGATAAACATAAATGCTTCCAATTCTGCAGTAGCTGTCTGGACAGCTACTACAGAAGGGGTACCTTATGTCGAAACCTCCTACTCATCAGATGGCGGCGCTACATGGGGAGAAGCTACAACTATCAACGATCCCCCCGAAGTCCCTCATTTATTAGAAACCTGCGTTCCACAAATAACCATCAATGATTCAAGCAGGGCTGTGATTGTTTTTAATCAGACTAATACACTAGGAACTAAAACAGTAATTCAAGCATCCTATTCTTCCGACAGCGGAGCAAGCTGGCTGAATCCTGATAACATATTAACTCTTTCTGCAGAAGACACCAATGCTATTAATCCTCAAATAATTTTGAACAATACAGGCCAGGCTATTACTGTCTGGCAGACAAACAACGAAGATAACAAAATTATCCAGGCTACATATTCTACAGACAACGGCGAAAACTGGTCTTCGCCTACTGACTTGTCCGCAACTGGACAAGATGCAGCCGAACCGCAGATCGCTATGAACGACTCTGGCGAAGCGATAGCTGTCTGGTACAGATCCAACGGCGCCAATACCATTGTTCAGGCGGCCTATTCCTCAGATGGCGGTCAAAACTGGTCATCACCTATCAATCTTTCTAGCACAGGACAAAATGCCGCTGCTTCTCAAATTGCCATCAACAGCTCCGGAAAAGCAATTGCTATATGGCACAGGTCCAACGGCTCTAACACTATTGTGCAGTCTTCCTATTCCAGCGACAAGGGAGCCTCCTGGTCTACGCCTACGAACCTATCCACAACGGGACAGGATGCATCTTCTGCCCAGATAGCTTTAAACGATTCGGATCTGGCTCTAACCAGCTGGCACAGATCAACCGGCGAAAACACCAGGGTGCAAAGCACCTATTCTTTAAATGCAGGCGCCAGCTGGTCTAATAATTTCAACTTTTCTGCAGAAGGTGCAAGCGGCAGCAATTCCCAGCTGGCCTTAAACAGCAACGGCCTTTCCGGATATATCTGGAAATTAAACACCGGCGAGAACAATGAGATTCAGGCAGGCAACGGATATAAAACCAACGCCACAGTAAACACCCTAAGAAAGAAAAACCGTTTTCCTCTTTCTGTAGATTTAATCAACCAGCTCAGCTGGGATAATATGTCGGAAGTAACATCTTTTAAAATTTATCAAGATGCAGCTTTAAATCAGTCTTTAAGCTCAACATCTGCAAAAGGTACTTATACAGATCATCAGATGAAACATAATTTTGAAAAGTACTATTATTTTACGGTAATTGCTAACGAAGACATTGAATCACCTAGTGTAAAAATAACCATGCCTTCTTCTTAATTTTTTTGCTAATGACCTAATAAAAAACAAGATGATAAAAATATTTTTTATGCTAACCTAAAAAATAGTAGTGTATTTAAATTAAACAAGAATATTTTATTCAAAGTTATGTAAAACTTATTTTTTTTAAGTTTCTGAGGGAAAATTTAATGCAAAATTTTTTTTTATGTTTATTTTTATACTTTAGCCTAATCTCTGCATATGCCATACAGGAAAAAGCCTCTTTTCCGAAGGGAAAGAAGCAAGAAATTTTAATCCAGAGAAAGTCCTTATCCCTTGAAAAAGAAATTCCGTCTTCTGAAAAAAATATTCAACCTTCACAACATGCAGACACACAAAAAAATCAAAAAGCCAAAGAAAAACCGGAAGAGGCAATTTTTTACAAACCTTTAAAAGGTTTTATGATTACTTTTAAACCTGCGGCTTTTTATTTTCAGGACAATGCCATCAGACACATTTATGATAATGTTAGCTATATGTCGCTTTTAGAATTTGATCAAAGTGTAAAAGACAATTGGCATATTTATTTGGAAGCCGGTTATTTGCGCTCACACGGGAAAATTGCCCACACGGTCGAAGTGACCTGGACGCTGGCACCTCTTGCTTTGGGCGTAAAATATATTCAGCCGATAAAAAGCTATGTCTATTTGTATGCCAAGCTAGCCCCGGCTTTAATTCTAGCCAAATCCAAATTAGACAATAGCAACACCTATCCATGGGTGCCCAGGGTTTCTTTTAAAAAAATCTGGGGAGCACAAGCAGGCGTGGGCTCTTTGCTACATTTATATCGAGAATTTTATTTAGATCTTTTTTTCAGCTATTTTCTGGGAAAAAATTCTTTTATAGATACTAACAGCAATACAAGGATTAAGCTGTGGGCCGGAGGTTTTGCAACTATTATAGGACTGGGATATAAATTTTAATTTAATAGGATAAAACATATATCTGGCAGGATCAAACTCTTGTTTAAGTAGTTTCCACAATTTTTTCTAAAACTATAGAAAAATCTTTGCGCAACAGATCTCCTTCTATCTTTAACTTTAAAAATTTGTCTTCGCTATTCCAAAGACCGATTTCCTGATCTCCAAAATATAAATACAGCTCATAGCTTTTCAATTTTCCTTCATCTTTTAAAAGATAAACTGTTTTTTGCATTTTGCGACCAAGTCCATCGTAAGCATAGACAATTTTATGAGAGCCATTTTTTTCTAATATTAAACGGCCCAGTCCGTCATATTCATATTCTATAGGCCCATAAAACCCTTGTTTAAAAATAATGTCGCCATTGGCATTTTTCACAACATCTTGATTATTCTCTGAGCCATTTAAAGGCAAGTCCTGATAAAAAAAAGAGCTGCTAATTCTGATCTTTTGCTTTTCCAGGTCAAATTCATAAGCCAAATTATCCATGCCCCCTATAACTTCTTTCCAACTGTCCATTTGCCGATCATAATTAGAGGAGAGCTTTTTGGACGAGAGAAAATGTTCGTATAAAAGCTGCCGGTTAAAGGCTCTACCGGATCCTTCCAAAGACAAAACAGACCAATTAAATAATATGTCTGAACCATCCGGCAAAGCAATTTGAACACATCGCCCTAAAGCATCTCTTTGGATCCCAAGTTTTAAACCATTTTCCAAATCTTCTTTTATTACCTGACCGAATTCATCTCTGACAAAAGAAGAGTTTTTTTGGGTTTTTAGGTTTTTGACCTCCATTAGCTCATTGGCAGGATTATATTTAAAACTATAATTTGCTTTTTTTGCTTTTAAAGCTTGCAAATTACCTAAAAAATCATAACTTTTTTCTATGATTTCTTCCGAGGGATTAATTAATTTAACTATTTTCCCCTTTGCATCATAATCATATGAAAAAGTTTTTTCAGAAAAAGGCCAAGCTATACTTTTTTTAGCAAGACAGCCATTAACCTTATATTCATAAAAAATTTCCTGCAAAAAAGATCCTTCTGAGCAAAAATCAATTATTCTTTTTTTTCTAAGATACGAGGCAGCATCAAAAAAATTCTCTTCTTTATAAAGCGGCTCTTTTTTTTCTTTTTGAACTAATCTGCCTAAAGCATCGTAAGTTTTAATAGTGTTCTGGTTTTTGTCTTTTTTTCTAATTTGCAAAACTTTCTGCCCTAAAATATTTTCATAATCTTCCAAATATTCATAACTTGTACTTTGTTGATGAGCACTATTTTCTTTTTTTATCAAGCGGCCTAAAGAATCATAAAGAAAAAGTTTTTGACTATTAGGCCTTAAGATTTTTAAACAATTGTTTGTTTTTTCATATTTTTTACTAAATAACACTGAATTGTTTAGATTTCCGATCCTCTCTTGCAGTAAAGAACCGTCCGAAGCATACGTAAAATAAACAGTATATGAATTTTCTCCATTTTCTACTTTTTTAGAACAAATCTGATTCAAATCATTATAGGCATAAATAAACTCTCTTCGCCCCTGTACTTCTTTGATCAGCCGGCCTGCATAATCAAAGAAATATCTGCTTATGCGCCCCATGGGATCAATCCGGGCTGTCAAATGGCAGCTATTATATTCAAAAGCTTCCGAAGCAAGCTTTTTTCCTTGGGGAGATAGTTTTTTCCTTTCGACCAATCTTTTTTGGCCGTCATATTTATAACATGTCCTAACCCCTATCGGGTCTATATAATATCTCAGTCCGCCAGGCTCATAATAAGCAAATCTTTTTTGGCTAGAATCCGGATATTTAATTTTTATCACTTCGCCGCGCGGATTATACGAATATGCAGTTTCCTGAGCTAAGGGGTTTATCGACAAGATCTGATTGCCCCAAACATCAAAGACGTATTTAAAAACAATATCAGTCTCTTCCCCCTCTTCGTTTAAACAACTAGGCAATTGTTTAGCAACTAAAAAACCCATCTCATCGTAATTGTAGCTGGTTTTATTTTGAAAACCATTTTCTTCTTCTATCAAGCGGCCTAAAAGATCAAATTTTTTACTGAAAATTTTTTTTCTACCGTCATGAGCTGCAAAACATCCTGTAACCGTCATATTTCCATTTTCATCCTGATATCGATATTCTAATCGATTTTGACCATCAAATATTCTGATCAATCTGCCTAAAGCGTCATAAGAAAAATAAATTTTTTTTCCTTTTGAGTTTTTTAAACTGCACAGTCTTTGATTCTCATCATGTACTCTTTCTATTTCAAAAAGCTCTTTGCCTGAAGCATTTAAATGTTTTTCTTTTGAAATTTTGCCGCTAGGCGAATAGGTAAAAAGAGTTTTTCGCAAAAGTTTATACCGGTTTGTATCCAGATCCAGATAGAACTCTTCTTTTTGCTTTAAAAAACCATAAAGCAAGTCTTCTTTTATACGCTGAAAACGTATGCATTTACGCTCTGTAATTCCAACGAAATTAGCTTTTTTCTCGTCTATGCCATCATCTTGAACAATTTCTGCTAAAAATCCGTCTTCATCATATGCATAAAAAAACCGCTTAATGAGCCGATTTTGATCAAAAACCAACCTATTAACTAATTCTCCGTCTTTATAACCATACTTGATTTGCAAAAAACCATGCGTTTCCAAAACCAATTCTTGATCTTGATTATACTGCCAAGAAATAGTATCCGATTCTATCTCAGAACTTAAAACAGGCATTTTTTTTTGATCAAATTGCAAAGGTTTTTGATCTTTAGAAAAACTGCCGATTAAACTTTGCGAAATTAATTTTCTATTGGCGTCATAATTATAAAGATATGCTGAAAAGGTTTGCATATCTTGATTCAAACGGTATTGGCTGATTAAAAGGCCGTCTTTAAAAATGAATCTATCAGAATAAATTAACTCATCTTGAACATTAAAAAAATCTATTTGATAAATCCTTTTCTGCTGATCATAATAAAAAACTTTGGTACAGCCTGCATAGTCTATAACTTGAGTTTTTCCCAATAAATACTTAAAAGAATATAAAAGCTCTTTTTTTCCTTTTAAATTCTGGGAAAAAATCGCTTTAACCTTTAAATCTTGTCCGCTTTTTTCCGGATAATATTCAAACGCAAAACTTTGATTCTGACAAATGGCAGCTGGCAGCTTTTCTTTTTCAACCAAAAATTTAAAATCAGGCTCCTCTACAGCACAATCTGCCAAAACAGCCGGTTTTATAAAACCGGCTGTTTTTAATAAATATCTGTCTTTATATGGAACATAAGAATAGCTGTATTCCAGGCCGGCATTATTTTTTACTTTTCTTAAAAAAACCTGCTTTTTTCTTCGTTCCAAAAAATAGTTCCAGATCATCCCTTCAGAAGTCACAGCATCAAAATCACAATCCAACAAATAGGGGTTATGATAATTAAAATTAACCCGGGACAGAACTTTAGTTTCTAAAAAATTATAGGCTTTAATAGAACTAATCCTTTTCCTATGGTCATATTCATAATGCAAAACAATTTTTTCCGGTAGAATTTCCCTTTCTAATAAATAAGTAATCCGGTCTGTTAAAATTTCATGGGACTCTTTATTTTTAAATTTTAAAACTGCTTTATAAAAAAGCTGTCTGCCATCAGGAGTTATTAGCTCAAAATGTTCTTTTTGACCATCTATTCGACCAACATAATCTAATTTATTTGTTTTTTCCTGTTCCAATGTTTCAGCAGTGTTGAGAACAATTGGATAAAATTGTTCTTCCACTTGCTGTTTTTGGACATTTTTAACTTTTATCTTTTTCTTTTTTTTAGCACTATTCCACCAATGAACATCTGCTATTTTTTGATCTGTAACATTCGGGCATGAAAAACCAAGCTTTATATCTTTGTCAAAACAAAAAATCTGATTTGTCTGCAGATCATAGAACGCTGTTAAAGCAGAACGCAAATTCCAGCTTTTACCATCATATATTTTCCTTAAACACAACCCGGCATTTAAATTTTGACTCAAACAATCCGCTTCATATTTTAAAATGCAGCCAGAACGCACATCTACTAAATTTTCTATCAGCCCGGTTTCCTTTTTAAGCCGCGGCTGAAATACTAAATCTGTGTTTTCCAAAATCAAATTTTCTAGGTCTGAAGTTGTGCAAAAACTCGGCTGCGGTAAACTTATTTCTGCCCGATCTGCTTTAGAAAATAAAACAACAATAACATTGGTTGCAAAAATTACCCAAAAAACAGCTTTTGGAAAAAAAAATCGTAGCATAAACCTCCAAGCTTAAAAAAATTGGTTGATAGCTTAAAAGAAAAGCTTTGGAAAATTCAAGAGGTTTTAAACTGAAATGTTTTAAAAAATTCAAGAACTTGAAAAGTTCAAGAATTTAAAAAGTTCTGTTTTTTCTGGAAAGAAAGTTCTGTGATAATTCTTAAAATAGAATCCAGCATGTATTGAGCTTTAGACGCAATTTCAGGACATTCTTCAATAATTTGCACCAATGTTTTGCGTTCTTGTACAAACAAAAACCTCAGCTCTTTTTGGATAAATTGTTGCCAAAGCTGCGGCTTTTTTTCCAGATTTTGACGAAAAGCAAAAAATTCTGCCATTTTCTTTTCCACCATATTCAAATTTTGCATATAAAACATAATTTTCAGCTCTTTTAACTGCTGCTCGGATTTTTGCTTTTCTAATTGAACTTTAGTAATTTTTTCTTGCAAACCTTTTAAATGTCGGGCTTTTTCCTGCGACGTCATATGTATAAAGCCAACTTCGGTATTACGTGAGCAGCCCGCTAACAGCCAAAAACACAAAAAAAACTTTAATAATTTCATGAATATGGAAAAAATTCTAAAAATTCTGCTTTATCTTTGACCTTTTTAAATACAGGATCTTCCAATATTTGATCAAGATTTAAATCAATCTGCTCTAATGCAGTACGCAACCAACCGCCAGATGGTTTTGACTCCCCCAAAGCAGCAAAAGCTTTAGCATTAATCAAAGCTACTTCTCCTTTGCCTGCTAAATTATAACAATCGGAAGACAACTCTTTAACCAGCTGATAATCTTTTTTATCAAAAGCAATTTTATGCAAAACCAGCTTTGCCTGATCTGACAGTTTATTTTTGATATGGATCAATAATTTATAAGCCTCATCCGGATTGCCTTCTTCTAAACATAAAAAAGCCAAATGCTGTTGAGCAGCTAAAAAAAGCACACCTTTTTTTTCAATTTTCTCCAAAAGCTGAAAAAGCAGCTTTTTAGCTTCTTCTTTTTTACCTTCCGCCAATTTTTCTTCTATTTTTTGCATTAAAACTGCATTTTCCTGGCTTCTGTCAGAGCTGGTTACAAAACGGGATTTGCGCCATAAATCAAAACTTTGGAAAGCAAACAAAAAGAATAGAGCGCCAATTAAAAAGCCCCCTTTTAAAAAGAAAAAAACAGCACAGGAAAGCGCAAATAAAAGGCCAATAAATAAAGCTATACGATAGCCTCTAATCCCTAAAAAGCCTTCTAAAAGAATTCTCACCAACTGACCCCCGTCCAAAGGCAGTACAGGAAACAGATTAACTATACTCCAAAACAGATTAACAATTTGCAAAGTATACAAAAACGTTAAAAAATAACCGTTTTGCCACATTTTCAGACTCAAAAGAAAAGTCGCTACAACAAAAAGTAAAATGCCGAATAAAGGCCCATTTAAGACTACTAAAAACTGCTGCCAGAATTTTAAGGGCTTTCCTGAATAAGAAGTAACGCCTCCCATAGCCACCAGTTCAATTTTGGCTCTTTGACCAAACACAACAGCAGTTACAGCATGACCCAGCTCATGAAAAACCACAGAACCAAAAATAACTAACATCCAAATAACAATTTGATAAATATTGCTGCTGTTAATCCAGGCAATTAAACCTGCCAAGACCCAAAAAAATGGATTAATGCGAAAACCAATCTTACTGGAAAACTTTTGCATAAACTTATCTTCTTTTAAACCCCTATATCTGCTAAATTAATTCCTGACAACCCAAAAAAAATAAAGTTATGTGGAATTCTTTTAAACAAAGCATAAAAAAATTTACTCATAAGTTTATAAAAACCGGCTTTTCTTTAGGAAAAAAATTAAAAAATCTTTTTTCTGGAAAAGTCGACTCAGAGCTTTTGGAAGAATTTGAGAAAATTCTGTTCGAAGCAGACCTAGGAGCAGACCTGGCATTAAGGCTAAAAGAAAAACTGAAAGACAAAATTCAAAAAAACCCGGATTTAAACTCGAACGAAATTCTGGCCTTTTTAAAAACTGAGCTTTTAACCATCTTTGAACAAACCACGTTTGAACAAAAACCTGCAGAAAATACACATCCGGATCAAACAGCTTCATCCAAAACAACAACCGAAATTACCAAAAATAGCCCTTATGTAATTATGCTGGTAGGAACTAACGGCAGCGGCAAAACTACAACTTTAGCTAAACTGGCCAATCACTATAAAAAACAAAAGAAAAAACTCTTAATTGCTGCTGCTGACACTTTCAGATCGGCTGCTGTTGAACAGCTAGCTATCTGGGCAAAATCCCTAGATTGCGATATTATTAAGTCCCGGCATGGAGCAGATCCCGCAGCGGTCGTTTTTGATGCCATGGAAGCTGCTAAAAACCGCCAAACAGATATTATCTTAATCGATACTGCCGGTAGGCTGCAAAATAAAACTGAGCTGATGCAAGAGCTAGACAAAATAAAACGGATTTTACATAAAAAACAGCCCGGCTCTCCTCACGAGACACTTTTAACTATCGATGCCACTGTTGGGCAAAATGGGTTGGATCAAGCAGAGCTGTTTAATGAATTTACACCTTTAACCGGCATTATTTTAACCAAGTTCGACGGCACGGCAAAAGGCGGAATTGTAGTAGCTATAGAAGAAAAACTGCATATCCCCATCAAATGGGTTGGTACAGGTGAAAAAATCGATGATCTGATTGCTTTTGATGCCAAAACCTATGTCGAAGAACTGCTATTTTAATTCTTACTGGTTAAGAAAAAATGTGAATAGCAATTTCTTTTTTTTATATAATTTGCTCTAATATACTTAGAACCCAAGTTTTTTGAAGCAACAAATATGCAAAAACATTTCCAGCAGCTAGTTCAAGATACGATTATTTATCTAAAAACCTGCGAGAATCAAAAGTTTGAACTTTCTGATACCCTCTTTGATTTTTTCAGCTCAGATTTACAAAAAACTATTCAATCAACAAATCCCAAAAAGAATAAAACCCAGCCCAGACCTGCGCCGGCTGTACAATCTTTTAAATCTCCTCCCGCAATACTTTCTTCGGCTCCAAAAACCGGTCTAATAAAAAAAATGGTCTTTCCCAAAGAAGAAAAAAAACTAAAGAAAAAAGATTTTAGAGAACCGGAAAAACCTGCCTGTAACATGACTCTGGCTTTTGACCATTTCAAAGATCTTATGCAACTTATTGATCCTAAAATAAAAATCTTGGAAAACATCCCCAATGATATTCAGGCTAAAGAAATTGCCTCTAGCTGGAAATTAAAATCAAAAGTCGGAAAAATTACTTTGTTAGTATTTCAGGAAAATAAAAAAGAGCTGTTTTTTATCAAAGAGCTGGCCAAAGCTTTACATTTGCTGTTTCAGCCTACCAAAATTATCAATGCTGTTAATTTAGAAAAAGATAATCAATGGGAAGCTTTTTTAAACCAACCCCATTTGAAATTTCTGCTTATAACTGACGTCAGTCTTTGGAAATTAAAAAACTTAATTGCTCACTATCATGAAAATCCAACTACCCACGAAACTTTTCTAGGACCGGTGCCATTATTTTTACTGCCGCAGATTTCTTTATATTTAAAAGAACCTCTGATAAAAAAAACCCTCTATGAGTCTTTAAAGAAAAAATTACACAACCTCTTTTTTGCATGAGTGAAAAATACGTTTCTATTATTTTAGATGATTTGCCTAATAAAACTTTAGATTATGAAGTACCTGCTGCTTTACTAAACAAAATCAAGCCAGGCATGCGCATTCAGGCTCCGCTAAAAAACCGATTATGCGAAGGCGTAGTTTTCGAACTAAAAAAAACCAGCTTATTTTCTCCTTTAAAGCCCCTAAAAAAAATCTTATCAGAAGAAATTATTACCAAAGATCTGTTTCAGCTAGCGTGTTGGATGAGCCGTTATTATGCAACAACCCTGAGTAAAACAGTGAAAATGATTATTCCTTCTGCTGTTCGCCAAGACCGGCAAATGAGAAAAATGCTGTTTATATCCTTAACCAAAAGTAAAAAAGAAACTGTTAAAATAATTTCTGTTTTAATTTTAAAACATCCGGCCCAGGCTCAAGTTTTAGAGCTTTTTTTAAAAGCAAAAAAAGGCTTCTTTTTATCAGAACTTACAAAAATCGCTTCCCGCAGCTGCATTAATACGCTGGTCAAAAAAAAATTCTTAAAAACTGAAAAATTATCAATTTCTGAAGAAGATTTGTTCTTAAATTTTGAATATTTTCCATCTCTGCCCAAACAACTGACAGACGAACAGAAAAAAGCTTTAGACAAAATTAACAGCTCATTAGAAAAAAAACAGTTTCAGGTCCATCTTTTGCATGGAATAACAGGATCCGGTAAAACTGAAATTTATCTCCAGGCCATCCAAAAAGTCTTGGATATGAACAAAAGCGCGCTTTTACTAGTGCCGGAAATTGCTTTGACCTCACAGACCATAGAAAGATTTAAAATGCGCTTTGCCCATAAATTATCTGTTTTACATCATAAACGCTCATTAGGCCAAAGAAGGCAGGCATGGAAAGATCTTTTGTCTGGCGAGGCTAGAATAGCCATCGGCGCCAGATCTGCTGTTTTTGCTCCTTTAAAAAATTTGGGGCTGATCATTGTCGACGAAGAACACGACTCTTCCTATAAAAATGCTGAAGAAGAACCTGCCTACCATGCCCGGCACATTGCTATTATGCGGGCTAAATTCAATCAAGCTACAGTAATTTTAGGCAGTGCGACCCCTTCTTTAGAAAGCTATTATAATGCGCTTAATAAAAAATATATTCTTTCTGAGCTCAGTCAACGCGCCTGCAAAAAAGCATGTCTGCCCCGAGTTAAAATTATCAATCTGAAAGCAGCTATTAATCGACAAAATAATTTCGTTTATTTTTCAGAAGAACTCCTTGCCAATATTAAAGACCGTTTTGTCAAAGGCGAACAAAGTCTTTTATTTTTAAACCGCCGTGGCTTCCGCAGTTTTCTTCTTTGTCCCAACTGCGCTTTTGTAATCAAATGCCCGCACTGCGATCTGGCTTTGACTTTTCATAAAAAGGCTAATTTCCTGCGCTGTCATATGTGCGGTTTTGAACAAAAACCTGTTTCTATCTGTCCCTCCTGCCAACAAAATATCCCCCTTAAATACAAAGGCTACGGTACAGAATTTGTCGAGTCCGCCCTGAAAGCGATTTTCCCTAAAATGCGCACCTTACGTATCGATCGCGATACCACAGCTTCCAAACATGGCCACAGCAATCTGTTTAAAGAATTCAGATCCGGCAAAGCAGATGTTTTAATTGGCACACAGATGATCGTCAAAGGGCTGCATTTTCCCGCTGTAACACTAGTTTGCGTACTTAATTCAGACGGTGCTCTAAACCTGCCCGATTTTCGCGCTTCTGAAAATGTGTTTCAGCTAATTTGCCAAGTTGCCGGCCGATCAGGCCGCGGAGAGCTGAAAGGAGAGGTAATTATTCAAACCTACAACCCCGATAGTCAAATCATTAAACTGGCTTCAAAACAAGACTACGAAGCCTTTTACCAAGAAGAAATCATTTCCAGAAAGCTTTTTAAATATCCGCCTTTCTCCAGTTTTATCAAGTTGAATTTTTCATCAGAAAATGAAAAACTGGCCAGGCAAACAGCAGACCTGTTTCGCCTACAGCTGGCAAAAAAAGCAGGAAAAGATACCAAGATTTATCCAACAGTTGCTTCCGGCAGGCCAAAAGCCCATGACAAATACCGTTTTTTCTTTTTAGTATGCACGCCAAAAATTCTGCCAATAGCAGATGCTATTGCCAAATTAAAGGAAACCTTTAAGCTGCCGTACAAAGTACAACTTTTTGTAGATGTAGATCCGATCTCAACCTATTTTTAAAAATTAAAAAAATTTCAAAACCGACTACCATTAATCTTTGGCAAACAGCTTAAATCTACAATGAAAATAACTAAACGGAACACTAAAAATCTTTTTTAAACCAATTTAAAACTAATATTTTTTCCAGTATCTGGAAATTTTAATATAGCAGGCGATTCTGCAGTAGCAGAAGATCTTCTCGTCCTTTTACGGGGCAAGCTATAAATCCTTTCTGCAGAACATTGTTTTTTTTCAATCAACTTTTCTAATTTATCTTTTAAATTATATAAATTGCTTAAATAGTCAGCACCATTTTCCATTTCGAGCTCTTCTATTTCTCCCATAACTATCATTCTATCCAATACATCTACTAATATTATTAATGTAGGGACTTCCCATTTATATTCAGGAATGTTATCTAAGATTTCCGAAGCCAATTCTATATAATTTAGATCAATAGCCATCTGAAAATTTTGCTTTAAAAAATCAAAATTACAAATGCTTCTTAAAAAAGATTGCAAAGGAAAAAAATCACATGGCTGATTTTCTTTTAAATATTCAAAAAAATTAAAAAGTAATAAGCTTGCTCCTTCTTGCCGTCTTTGCATATCGCGCATATATTCTTCTTTTAAAGTATTTAAAGAACCGTTTTTATTTTCACAAACATCTGCAAACAAGGCTATTTTTTCATCTACCGCCAAAGGTCTATGCATTTCACTAGCTCTGTCACTGAATGAACCTATATCATAAATTTCTACAACATCGGAAAATGTAACTCTATTAGGTGGAATTAAACTAACTGTAAAAGACATAAAAAAACCTCATTCTTAAATTTTATTTTTATTAATCTAACTATTTGGACATAATTCAACATTTAAAGAACGCTGAAATGCAGTTCCTCTCAAAATTTACAGCGAACTAAAAAAAGAAGATTATAAATCTTATGCTCTTTAATCAAAAAATGACAGGTAAAAATTCCAGCAAATAGACAACAAAAAATTTTAAATTACAGATTATGCAACAAACTTTTTAACAAAAAAGATGGGATTTACTTCTATCTCATAATCTAGCTATACTAATTATCTAGCTAGTTACATTACATATAAGAGATGTAAGTTAAACAGCTTTAAATGGTCAATCACCCCTCCCTAAAGGGAGAGGCTTGAGCCGTGAGGCACAAGGGAAAA
>CAYXMS010000025.1:0-23544 GCA_964466185.1 uncultured bacterium | reverse complement strand
TAAAGGGAAAGGCTTGAGCCGTAAGGAACAAAGGAAACTGGTTGATTAGAGAAGCATAAAGGAAACTTTATGCAGAAGTTAATAAAATTTAAGATTTCGTTTCCTTTTCAGGATACTTTATCCGAACATGATGGCTGGCTGTTATAATCTTAACCAAAGTTTTCTTAATAATTAACAGCTCTTCAAAAGTCAGATTGCACTCTTCCAACTGATTATCATCCACCCTTTCTTTTACCACCTTATCTACCAATTCCATAATCGCACTTTCCGTCGGAACTTCCAACGAGCGGGAAGCCGCCTCTATGCTGTCGGAAAGCATGATAATAGCAGATTCTTTGGAATGGGGTTTGGGACCGGGATAACGGAAAAGACTTTCATCTATTTTACTTTTATCTCTATTTTGATTTTGCAGCTCTTGATAATAAAAATAATAAACCAGCGTCGTACCATGATGCTCTTGAATAATATCTATAAACGACTGCGGCAGACGGTATTTTTTAGCTAGAGCCACCCCGTCTTTGACATGGGATATAATCACACCCGCTGATTCGGCAGGAGTTAAAAGCTGGTGTATATTTACTCCCAAAGGCTGATTTTCAGTAAAAAAATGAGCGTTAGAAAGTTTGCCTATATCATGATAAAGCGTAGCTACCCTGCATAAAAGGGCATTTGCCCCAATCGCAGAGCCTACAGATTCGGTAATATTGCCTAAAACTAGAGAATGCTGATAAGTGCCCGGCATTTCCAGAGCCAGTCTTTTCAAAAGCTCATTGGAAGGATCCATATATTCCATCAAAGTGATGTCCGTCATAACATGGAATAAAGATTCCAAAAGTGGCAGAATGCCCATCACCAAAACAGCAATAATCAACATAAATAAAAAGCTCAACGCCAAATCCTGCAAAAGATTAAAGATCAAAAAATTATCTGCAAGCATATGAAAAGAAAGAACAATCGGCACAACACCCAAAAGACATTTGGCGCAAACCTGAAAAACCTCTTTTCTTTTTCTAATGCCGCAGGCGGAAACCGTAACAATTAAAGCAGTAATCAGATTAATAACTAAAAATTGAGTATGATCCACCATCAGGGTAATAGAAAATAAAATAGCTAAAAATACAGAACCAAATAAAGCCAGACGGGGATTAAATAAAATACTCAAAAGAAAAGCCGCAAACGGTACTATTATCGGATACCTTATAGATTCAATTAAGGTTGGCTTATTTTGTAAAAGTACATATTCCGTAATCTTGGCAAAAGCCAAAGTCAAAATCATAATGCAAACTAAAAGCGAAAGTTTCTGCAAAGATTTTAAAACTTCGTTTTGATCAATTCTTAAATACAAAAAAGACAAAACAATAAAAACAAAAGAAAAAATCAAATTGCCCAGTATATTAAAAACAGAAAAAAGATTCCGTTTTTCCGTCAGCGCCTGTTTCATGGCCAAAAGCATGTCTATATGACGAGCCGTTACCTTTTCACCCACAGCAACAATCCGCGTGCCGGCTTTAATTTCAGTATACTTTTGAGGAATGCCGCTTTCGATTAAAAATTTCAAATCAGCCAAAGCTTTATCATTTTTTTTCAGCTGCCAGTTTCTAGCAGCAAAAAATTGAAAAATAAAATTTATTTCTTTTTTAGGAAGTTTGTGCTTTTTTAAAAAAATGTTCTCCAGCCTATGCCAATATTCTGTAGGCATTTCAGCCTTTTCTCCCTTAAAAGATGTAAAAACCATAAAATCAACTGTGGAAATATCAAACTTTTGCATCTTTTTCAAAGTAGCAATATCGGTAAAATTCAGACTTTTCAAAAAAGAAACTACAATTTCTATATCTTGATATAAATCTTCTAAAGAAACATTTTTTAGCTGGTCCAGCCAAAGAGAATCGTGAATTAAATAATATTCAAAATCATAGCTGACTTGGGAAAGCATTTTTTCTTGAAAACTGAAAATCGGCCCTAAATCTTTTAGCGCTTCTTGTTTCAAAGCGTTTGTAGCATAATCATCAGGGAAATCAAAGTCTGTCTGCGCTACAACATAAGAAGAAGCCTGAGTTCCCAATTCTAAAGTCTCTACCTTGACTTCTCTAAAATGAATAAATAAAAAAATACAAACTAAACTAACTAGCCCAATAATCAGACGAAATATTAAATCATCCTTAAAAAGATAGCTTTTCCAAATAATTAATTTAGAAAAATTGACTTTAAAAAAAGAAATTCCCATAGCCTTTTTTAGATTATTATTTATAATATAATATATTCCTAGAATTAGAACAAGCAAGCTTGACAAGCACAGCTTGATTTTGAACAAGCACAGCTTGACAAGCACAGCTTAAATGTAAAATCCCAAGGCAAAATGTCTAAAACATTTTTTCACTGGACGACAAAATATTTTTTCTGAAAAATAAAAGCAAACTAATAAAAAGTATATGAGTGAAAATTATCAAGTATTAGCCAGAAAATACCGTCCTCAAGCCTTTCAAGAAGTAATCGGCCAAGAAGAAACTGTTAAAATTTTAAAAAACAGCATCCGCCTCGGCCGACTAGCTCAAGCCTATCTGTTTTCAGGATCGCGAGGAATCGGCAAAACCACCCTGGCCCGTTTGTTCGCTAAAGCTCTGAACTGTTCAGACTTGTCTGAAAATACAGAACCCTGCAACAAATGCTCTTCCTGTTTGGAAATTACCGGCAGCTGTTCATTAGATGTGCTAGAAATTGACGGCGCTTCCAACCGCGGCATAGACGATATCCGGCAAATTAATGAAACTATTGGCTATGCCCCCTCTTCCGGCAAATATAAAATTTATATTATCGATGAAGTGCACATGCTGACCAAAGAAGCCTTTAACGCCCTGTTAAAAACTTTGGAAGAACCCCCTCCTGCCATCAAATTTTTCTTTGCCACTACTGAACCGCATAAAGTTCCACCTACCATTTTAAGCCGCTGCCAGCGTTTTGATCTAGTGCGCATCAGCTATGAAAAAATCGTACACAAATTAAAGCTGATTTTAAAAGATCTAAACCGAGAAGCTGAAGAAAAAGCTTTGCATTTAATCGCCCGATTTTCTGACGGCTCTTTAAGAGACAGCCAGTCTTTTCTCGATCAGCTGCTATGTTATGAAAGTAACACTATTACAGAATCTGTAGTCAGTAAAATCTTGGGGCTGATTCCACAAGATTATTTTTTCAAATTGGATGAGGCCATTCAATCCGGACATGAAGAATTTGCTTATGAGCTTTCCGAAACCATTTACACTCTAGGCAAAGATTTTACCCACTTTACACAAGAACTATTAGAACATTTCCGCAGATACTTAATGCTTAAATACAACAAAAAAGTTTTAGAACTAGATACAGATATTTTAAAAAAATATCAAGAAAAAGCCTCTTTTTATAAAAAAGAAGAGCTTTTGGAAATTATAGAACTGTTATTAACAAGCCTAGGAAAAATCCAAAAAAGCCTGTCTAAAAAAACAGCTGTGGAAATGTTTCTTCTGCAAACTATTCGCTGCCGCAAAAAAATTTCCGCCCCTTTATTAGTTCAACGTTTAATTGAGCTGGAAAAAAGCATTCGCAATCAATCCCATTTAGAAAATTCCAATAATTCAAAATCTGCAGCGCCTATAGATTTGTCAGATCAAACCAAGTTAGCATCTAAATTTCAAGAAAAATCCGTCCCTGACAAAACAGAAAAACTAACACAAGCCCCTTTTAATCCAGATTTGACAAATCCGGCTAATAATTCCGCCAAAATTGACAACCCGCAAGAAAATACTGGGACAATTGATAAATCCAATCATAAAATCCAAAACACTATCCAGAATACTCCTCAAAATACAAAACCAAACCATTCCCATCACAACCTTACCAACAACAATAAATTAGATACTTTTTTACAATTTACCGCTGTGGAATTAGACGGTATCGCCAAAAAGGAATAAACTAAGCTCTTCAATAGTTTTTAAATTTAAAGCTTTTTTACTCATTTTTTTAGCTTTTTTATAGCTCATATTCTGAACTATTTTTTGGACTTTTTCAAAATGAGAACAGGCCAGAGAAAAATTTTCAAAGCCCAAACCGATAAGCAGCTGAATAAATTGATCGCTGCTAGCCATTTCACCGCAGATAAAAAGCGGCTTCCTAAGATTTTTAGCTGTTTTAGCAATTTTATCCAAAAGTAACAGCAAAGCAGGAGAGGCAAAATTATACAAATGGCTAACAGCTCGATTAGACCGATCAGAAGCCATCAAATACTGGGTCAGATCATTGGTCCCTACAGATAAAAAATCTACCTCCTCCGCTATTTCTTCAACTAACAAAGCAGCAGAAGGCACTTCTATCATAGCACCAACAGGAATCTCCGGCTGAAAAGATATTTCCTCTTCAGCTAGCTGGATTTGCAACTGGGCAATTATTTTTTTTACCTGTTGAATTTCTGCTATATCGCAAACCAAAGGCAGCAAGATATGCAGATTGCCAAATAAAGAGGCTTTCAAAATAGCCTTCAGCTGATCTTTTAATATTTGAGGATTTTTTAACAAAAACCGCAAAGCCCTAAATCCTAAAGCAGGATTCTCTTCTTTCGGAAAAAATCCCCCTTCTATTTTTATGTTTTTATCTGAGCCAATATCAAAAAGACGAATAATAACCGGCTTGTCATGCATCTGCAAAAGCAAATTACGATAAACTTTAAACTGTTCTTCACACGACGGAAAACTGTTAGTGCGGCCCAAGCACAAATATTCAGAACGAAAAAGGCCTATGCCGGCTGTTTGATAGCTATCGATATTTTTTTCATCTTCTACATTGGCAAACAGCAGGATTTTCTTTTTGTCTGTAGTCTCCAGATTTTTAAAAATATTAATTTTCTGTTTTTTATCTTTTAATGCTTTGTCCTGATAAAATTGAATGGATTCAACACTCGGATTAATGATTATTTCAGCCTTCGAACCATCTACAATAATTTGTTTAAAAGACCGGGATAACGAAGATAAATCTATACCGGCAATAAACGGAATTTTTTTAGCCCTGGCAATAATTGCCGCATGGGATGCATAACTGCCTTTTTGAGTCACCAAAGCACTGCATTTTTGTTGGGTCAATTCCAGAATCATGGAAGGCGTCAGCTCTTCAGCAAAAATAACCGTGCCCTGAAAAGTCAAACACTCATTTTGAAAACGCGGATATAAATGACTCAAAATCCGGCCTGCTACATCTTGAATATCATTCAACCGGTCTTTAAAAAATTGATCTTTTTTTTTAAAACTTTCCTGATATTCCGCCAAAAATTGCTGAAACACAGTTTCTGTATTTTTCTGCAATTTAGAAATACGCTCGACAATCAGTTCCGTCATCAAAGGATCTTTTAAAATTTCCAGATGCGCTTCTAAAATCTGAACAACGGCTTCTTTGCCTTCATAACTATTGCGTTTTTGCAAGTATTTTAAATCCTGCTGGCTTTGTTCCAGTGCATTTTTATAACGTTTGATTTCTAAACAAACTTCTTTTTTCTCTAAAAAAATGTCTTGGGAAATCGGATTTTTTGCTTTTAGCCAAACAGGCTCTCCAAAAGCAATGCCCGAACTGATTTTTAAGCCTTTGAATTTTTTCTCATCCATGTTTACTCCTTAAAACATCTTTCAAAGGCTTTTTGTAAAGCTTTTACAGTTTCTGTAGCATCTTCTCCTTCAGCAGTAATTGTAATTTGGGCATTTTTTTTAGCCATCAGCTTTAAAATACTCATTATACTGCGAGCATTGACGGTTTCCTGTTTGTAGGTAAAAAAAACAGCGGCCTGAAAGGATTTCAACAATTTCACAATAGCACTTGCTGGGCGGATATGCAGCCCCAGAGTGTTTTTAACTTTTACATATTTAACAAGTTTCACAAAAACCGCCTCTGATTTGATCCAATTTCCGACCTAATTCTTTATCTGCTTGATAGCCCAAGTCTTGCAAACGACGACTTAAAACAATAGTTTCAATTAATAAAGCGTCCTGTTCACATTTTTTTCCAGACAAGAAATATAAAGGCAGTTTTCTATCTAAAATCTGATAGAACTTTTGTTTGTCTGATAATTGCGCACGAGACATTTCAGTCTTTCCTAAAAAGACAACAAATTCTATTGCAGTTTTTAAAAGCACACAAGCCGGCCCATAAAGCCTTAAAATATTAAGAATACCAATATCCTTGATTTCCATATAATGCTGGATTTTGTCTGAAAAAAAACCAGTTAAACCAGAAAATTCCTGTTTTATTTCAACCAGATCATCGACAATTAACTGATGTCTTTTTTGAATCAAATTTAAAGCAACCGAACTTTTACCGGAATCAGCTTCCCCTAAAATTAAAACGCCGCTACCAAAAATTTGAACCAGCGTTCCTGGCAAGGATGTTTTTTTGATTGTATCTATATCCTTCATAAAAAGACTCTAAAAATTTAAGAACTTTTACATAGAGCTAAAGTCTTCTAGCTATCGCTATACAATGGTAAATGAAAAAAATGCTTTTTTAAAAGAAAAAAAAGAAAAGATTTTATTTTTTTAAAATCTTTTTTAAACTTTTTAAATTAAAAAATTATGTCGTTTGTTTTCCGAGTTAAAGAAGCTTTTTCTTGTTTATTTTCAGAAGCCCCTCTTCTGGTTTATGCTTTTTTTCTAATCTCAGGTATCGCCTGTCGATTTTTATTTACTTCTTTTATCTGGCTAGTTTTTTTAAGTATATTCGGACTTGCAATTTTCAGCATTTTATTGCAACAGCATAAATTTTTCCTGAAAGTTCCAAAATATGTTTTCAAACGCAAAAATCAACAACCAGCAAAAATCATCCGACAGATTAATCTAGCTTTTCTGCTATTTTTCATAGGTTATCTGCAAACCTTTCTACTATATTCTTATTGGACAGCTATTGAAGAAAAAACCAACGCCGAGGCTTTTTTTAAAATTCATTCTGTCCAACAGGCCAATTTTTACCAAAACAGATCTGTTTATATCTTAAAGGGCAAGCTTTTATCCTTAAATTTAAAACCTGACCCTATTATTTTTTACAATACCAAAAAACAAAATTCAACTAACGCTAGCATTCATCCTCACAAATCAACAAACTTGCAGTCAAAATATAAAAATCTGCCCTGCACAGTTTATTATCCGGCAAAAAATAAACCCCCATCAGGCAATAAAATTTACCGCATAACAGGAACTGTGAAATCAAATCATTTTCTTCAATACAGCTGCAAAGCAAAAACTATGACAGCTGTTGGCTCCTGTTTTAGCCTGGCCGACTTTCGTTTTTCACTGCATAAGAAAATTGAAAATTTATTGAGGCAAAAAATAAAAAATCGCGCTGCTTTTATTTTTTTCAAAAGCCAATTAACCGGACAGATGGACAATATTTTCTGGCGTTTTATTTTCAACAAAACCGGCATGCAGCATATTTTAGCAATTTCAGGCTTTCATTTTATGGCAGTTATTCTATTTTTTTCCTTTATTTTTAAAAGATTTTCTTTTTCCTGTTTTATGCCCTGGGCGCTACTGGTCATAACAGCGTTATTTGCCTTGTACATTGGCCCTTCTTCTTCTGTTCAACGGGCTTGGATTTTTTTATCTGCTATCTTTTTTGCGCAAATCTATGGTAAAAATAATATAGCTTTAAATTCACTGGGCCTAGCTTTAATCATTCAACTGCTCATAGATCCTCTTAATTTAATGTATTTAAGTTTTCAATTTTCTTTTCTCTCTGTAAGCGCTATTTTATTTTTATATCAGCCTTTTCATAATTATCTAAGCCGCTGGCTGAAACCCCGAAACAAATGGGACCGTAAGAACTTAAATTTTTTAGAAAAACAAGCTGCCGTTTTAATTAATTATCTGCGGGCTGTATTAGCTATTAGCCTACCCGTAAATTTAACGCTTTTGCCCTTAATTTTATTTTATTTCCATAAATTTTCATATCTTGGCCTCATCTACAATCTTTTTTTTCCTTTTTTATTAACCTGGCCGTTTTATTTTGCTCTGATAGCTTTAATTTTTTCTCTTTTAACTCTTTTTAAGTTTTCTTTTCTCAGCGATATTTGTTTTCTTTTAGCTGACAAAACAGCTGATTTTTTACTTAACTGGCTGGCGGCCTATCCTAAAATACTGGACTTTTCACTACATCTTAAAAATATTCCTTGGCAAATAGCCGCTCTTTGGCCGATTATTTTTATCTTTCTCGCTACTTTGGCCAAATACCATGATAAAAGCCTTTTAAATACCCGCCCGATTTTCCGTTAAAATTTTTCTTAAAAACACTAGCCTGAAAAGAGCTTGATTGACAAATAGAGCTGTTTTTTGCCAGAATAGATTTTCAATTTTATGGCGAACGTAGCTCAGTTGGTTAGAGCGTTGGATTGTGGTTCCAAAAGTCGCGGGTTCGAGTCCCGTCGTTCGCCCATTTTTTTAAATTATAAATTTTTTAAATTATAAATTTTAAATTACAAGTTTTAAAAATTAAAAAAACTGAAAACGGCGCTTTTTTTTTGCATTTAAGCTATTTGCTTTCGCTGTCAATTTTAATTTATGAATTTTCTTCAAGCTTTTTTTTTCGGACTGCTGCAAGGCTTAACTGAATTTTTTCCTGTCAGTTCTTCTGCTCATTTAACTTTATTAAAATATCTTTTCGGACTAAATATAGAAAATCCCGCCATTTTTAATCTTTTCTGCCATTTAGGCACTGTTTTTTCTACTCTTTTTTATTTTAGGAAAAAAATTCTTGTTTTGCTGTTTCAAACACCAAAAAAACTAATTTTTTATATAGCCGCGCTATTTCCGCTAGTTTTGCTTTATCCCTTTTTAAACAAGCTTGTCAAAGCCTATTCTCAAGATCCCAAGTATCTAGCTCCTGCGTTTTTATTAACCTCTTTGCTCTTAACTTTAGCTGCTTTCAGTAAAACAAAAAAAATAAAACAACAGAAAATAGCTTCCGGATTACCCAATCCGGCTTCAGCTAACAAAAAAGAACTAAAACATAATTTTATTGACGTTATTTTTATTGGCCTAATGCAGGCTTTAGCTCTTTTCCCCGGCCTTTCACGCAGCGGCTCTACAATTTTCGCAGGTTCCATAAGAGGCTGGAAGCTACAAGACATTTTAACTTTTTCTTTTCTTTTAGCCATTCCTACAGTCTTGGGAGGTGTTTTCTTGGAAACCTGGCAAATATTTCAAATGCCAACTACCCATCCCAATTTAACAGCCGTGTCTGTTTTAAAAATAAATGAAATCGGCTGGGGCCTTTATTTGACTGCTTTTTTAGCTTCTTTTATTTTCGGCCTTTTAGGTCTTTTTTTAATTTTTTCTCTCAAAAATAAAAAAAGACTTGTATATTTTGCTGTCTATACATTTTTGCTGGGCATTTTTTCATTGATTTATTTTAGCCAAAGCCCAATAAAATAAAGAAAAGCTATATATTATAATATATAATAGTTATTTATGGCATGTACATTACATACAAGCTATGCGCGTGGATAAAATCTAAAAAAAAAAAAATTATATAAATCATGAGAAAGAAAAAAAAATCCATTTTTAGTTTTAGTCAAAAAAAAGCTAACCGAAAACCCAAAGCCAAAAAAATAAAAAAAACTAAAACCAAAATAAAAAATCCGACTTTTAATTTGAGCAATGACGCGAAAGGCCTATTTTTCCTTTCTCTAAGTGCGCTTTTAACACTTTGTCTGATTTCTTTTTCCCAAGATCATCCCGTCAGCAATTTTTTAGGCAGTGTAGGATTTTCTGCCAGCTGGCTGTTGTTTGCTCTTTTCGGCATTGGCAGTTATTTAATCATTCCCTTTTTAGCCTTTTTAGGCTGGCAAGCATTTTCCGAAGATAAAAACCTAAAAAAGAAAAAAACAAGACAAAAAACCCCGCCTTGTACTTTTTCTGCTTTACAAAACAGTTTATATTTTATTATTTTCCTGGCCAGCATCTCTTTAATTCTAACCGTCCTAGCTGAAAATTTTAGTTTTCACGCCAGCATTTTCGAGAATCAGGTATTTATAGAAAAAATCAATATCTCCCCTTTGCCTTATCATTTCCAGACCAGGTATTACCTGGGAGGAATTCCTGCTTATTACTTATATAGCGAACTACCTTTTATCAATCTACAAAACCTGTTTAGTTCTACCGGCACTTTATTCTTAACAGCAACTGCCGCATTCGCCAGTTTTTTATTGTTAACCGGATTTAAAGTTTTGACAGTTATCAAAAAACTTCCCGCTTTAATTAAAACCCTGGTTTTAAAAGTAAAAAATCTTTTTCCCAAAACAGAAAAAAACCTGTCTTTCAACGAAGTCAAAGAAAAGTTTTTGAAAAAAGGTTTTTTAGAACTGGAAAAAGAAAAAAAAACCCTGATTTCTCTTTCTTTAAAAAAAGATCCTACTTCCAAAGTAGACAAAGAAAAACAACCTGCACCATCTCAGGACCCATCTGCATCTATAACAGCAACAACTTCTGATGAAGCCTCCGGTTCTAAAGCTGCAAAATCAGCGAATGCGGTAAATATTACTACTAGCCAGGCAGCTATCAAGGACAAAGCCAAAAACCTCTCTAGCGGCTATGTCCTGCCCTCTTTAAATATGCTGACCGATCCGCCAAAAGCAGATATGCCCTCGATCAAAAAAGAATTAGAGCAACAAGCACAAATTTTAGAAGAGACCTTAAAAAGTTTCGGCATCGAAGGCAAAGTCAATCAAATCAACTGCGGACCTACAATTACTTCTTTTGAAGTGCAACCGGCTATCGGCGTAAAAGTGCAGAAAATTAAAGCTTTGGAAAATGACATTGCCTTAAACCTGCAAGCCAAATCCATTCGCATTATAGCGCCCATTCCCGGCAAAGCAGCTGTCGGCGTAGAAATTCCTTCTTTGCATCCGCAGCCGGTTACTTTAAAAGAGATTTTAGCCCATTATCAAACTCAAAAAAAGAAAGCCTCGATTCCGCTGCTTTTAGGTAAAACAGTAGCCGGAGAATATGTAGCTACAGACTTGACAAAAATGCCCCACCTATTAATTGCCGGAGCAACAGGCTCCGGCAAATCTGTTTGCATAAATACTATTGTCATCTCCATTTTAATGAACATATCTCCTGACAAAGTCAAACTTTTAATGGTCGATCCTAAAAAAGTCGAGCTAACACAATATTCTGAACTGCCCCATATGATTGCACCGGTAATTACCGAGGCTCATGGCGCATATGCTGCTTTGCAATGGCTGGTTAGAGAAATGCATCACCGATATGAAATGTTCAAACAAACCGGCTGCCGCAATATAACTTCTTTCAATCACCGCAAAATTGATCGGGAAAAAGAAGCCTCCCTCACTTTTGAAGTTCCTGAAAAACTGCCGCTGATGGTAGCAATTATAGACGAATTTGCAGACTTGATGATGGTCTCATCTTCTGATTTAGAAACGCCCATTGCCCGCATTGCCCAAATGGCTCGGGCAGTAGGCATTCACCTGATTTTAGCCACCCAAAGACCGTCAAGAGAAGTGATTACCGGCATTATCAAAGCCAACTTTCCAACTAGAATAGCTTTCAAAGTAGCTAGCCGCATAAATTCCCAGATTATTTTAGATGAAAATGGCGCTGAAAGCCTGTTGGGCAATGGAGATCTTTTATTTTCCCCTCCCGGCACTTCTTCTTTAGTCCGTGCCCAAGGAGCCTTTATTTCAGACAAAGACATCAATGAAATTGTCTCTTCCATCTGCAAAAAAGCGCCGCCTTCTTATTTGATTCCCTCTTTTGACTCCCTGCCCAAAGCGGACTCTTCATTTGCTTTCGAAAAAACAGAAGAAAAAGATGCACTCTATGACCAAGCTGTAACCATTGTTCTGCAATATAAAAATGCATCTACTACTTTTCTGCAAAGAAAACTAAAAATCGGTTATGCCAGAGCAGCATCTTTAATTGACGCTTTAGAAGAAAATGGCGTGGTCGGACCTTCTGAGGGATCTAAACCCAGACGTATTTTAATTAAAGGCGAACAGGATCTCATTGGCGACGAAAACTAAACTTAAATAACAATATATTTAGGATAATTCTCGAAAATCCTCGATAAATTATTGCCGAAAAGATGTCACCAATACTAGCAATCGAACTGAATAAAATCCGCCCTTTGTCTTTGCAAAGCCAAAGAATTGCCGACCTTACTTTTATTATTTTGCAAAAATTCCAGCAACTTTTTCTCCAGCAATTTTTCACTATTGCATTCTTCTGACAGATGCGCCAGAAAAATATGCTTCATCTCTGGATGCAAAAGTTTTTCCAGCAAGGAAAAAGCCTCATCATTGGAAAGATGCCCCTGACGGGAAGAAATTCTTCTTTTTAAAACTTCCGGCCGATTGGAGGCAAAGAGCATATTTAGATCATGATTGGCTTCCAAATATAGATAGTTGCATTTTTCCAGCTGTTTGACAATGCTGGTAGTAGCAATTCCCAAATCTGTACAGATGCCGATTTTCAGATTTTTATACAAAAAAATAAATCCTACAGGATCCAAAGTATCATGCTGAATAGAAAAAGGATGAATAATTAAATCCTGAAAAGCAAAAGGTTCGTCGGCTGAAAAAATTTTGAATTTAGGTAAAATATGTAAGCTGCGATAAATTCCTTTAGCAGTTTCCGAATTACAAAAAACAGGCAGATTAAATTTTTCTATCAAGCCTTTTAATGCTGCAATATGGTCCATATGTTCATGAGTAATTAAAACAGCTTCTATTTGAGAAAAATCAACGTTAATTTCAGCTAGCCGTTTTCCAAGCTGGGCAAATGAAAGACCCGCGTCTATAAGAATTCTAGTTTTTTCTGTTTGCAGATAAACAGAATTGCCGCGAGATCCGGAAGCTAAAGGACACAAACCTTGCATATTTTTCTTCTCATTTTTAATTTTAACCTAGAAAAAATTTTAACAAGCGGCAAATAGAAAAAAAAGCAGAATAATTAATATCTATATTTTCAAAAACCAAAAGATCTTGTTTAGAAATTGATCAGATCAATGATGGCCTTTTCGATATCTTCTTTTTGCGGAAGAACCTGATTTTCCAAATCTTTATTATAAGGAATAGGACAATCTGCACCGGCAACTCTTTGAATGGGCGCATCCAAATATTCAAAGCCATCTTCCATAATGCGGGCGGCGATTTCTGCAGCGAATCCGCATGTTTTAAAAGCTTCCTGCAAAATCAGCAGTTTTCCCGTCTTTTTTAAAGATGTCAAAATGGCCGTAAGGTCCAAAGGATTTAACGTTCTCAAATCAATCAATTCCACATTTATATCTTGTTCTTTTTTCAGCCTCTTAACAACTTCATATCCCATAGCAACCATCATACCCCAGCCGACAACAGTAATATCCTGACCTTCTGTCACTACTTTAGCTTTGCCAAAAGGCAAAAACTCATTTTTACCAGGTTCTTTTCTAGCCGCAAACGATCTTTGTCTATAAAGAGCTTTATGTTCTAAAAAAATCACAGGATTCGGATCACAAATAGCAGTTTTTAAAAGTCTTTTTGCATCTTCTGCATTGGAAGGAACAACTACTTTCAAACCGGGAATATGGGTAAGCACAGCTTCGATGCTTTGAGAATGATATGGTCCTCCCTGAATATATCCGCCATAAGGCATGCGGACAACTACCGGACAGCTCCATTCACCGTTACAGCGATAATGCAAAGAGGCCAGCTCATTTACCAGCTGATTCATGCCTGTCCAGACATAATCGGCAAACTGGATTTCCACTACCGGCTTATATCCATTATAAGACATGCCCATAGCAGTGCCGATGATCGTAGACTCTGCCAGCGGAGTATTAAAACAACGGCCGAAAAATTTATCGGTTAAAGAACTGGTCAGACCGAACACTCCGCCTTTACCTCTGGCCACATCTTCTCCGTAGACGACAACATTACTGTCTTTTTCCATTTCTTCAATCAAGCCGCGGTTGATAGCATCGACCATAACAATCTTGTCCATCTGATCAGACACTTGATTTTCCTTACCTTTCCCCTTCTCTGCAAAAGCCACTGTTGCTTGGCAAGCAGTTGTTTGTTCTACAATCTGAACATGTTTTAAAAGATCAAAGGCTTTAAACACTTTTTCAGTGGCCTTTTCTTTTATAGGATCCGGATATTTTTCAGCTTCCAAAGCCGTTGCTTCGACCTTCTGTTTAATTTCCTGTTTTAAATTTTCTAGCTGCTCTGCCGAAAGATAATTTTTCTTTATAATCCATTTTTCTAAATGCATTAAAGGGTCTTTTTGTTGTTCCAGTTTTTCCATTTGTTCATCGCGATACTTGCGAGAATCATCAGAAATCGTATGAGCTCCAATTCTGGGCACTCTAATAACTACTAAAGCGGGAGAATTTTGATGCGCCTCTTCAAAAGCGCTCTCGATAGCCTGCCTGCTCTTTTCAAAATCAGATCCTTCTGCTGTAAATATTTTTAAACCACTATAGCCTGAGGCCATTTGGGCAATTGAGCCGCCTGCTGTCTGCTCTGAAGAAGGTGTAGAAATAGCCCAGCCATTGTCTTGAATCACAAAAACAATCGGCAGTTTATGAATACAGGAAAAATTCAGGGCTTCATGAAAATCTCCCTGGGAAGTGGCGCCGTCGCCGGCTGAAACGTAAACTACTTCGCGCAGATTTTTCAATTTAATGCTTTTAGCAACTCCCACCGCCTGCAGAAACTGCGAACCAATACAGCTGGACTGGGGAGGTATTTTTCTGGCTTTATCGGAAAAATGGTCCAGCATCATTCTACCGCCAGAATGATGTCTGATTTCTTTGGCCAAAAAAGCGCCCATCAATTCTTTGACCGGACAATTTAAACCGATCGCCAATGCCCGATCACGATAATAAGGAAAAGCCCAATCAAGGCCTTCTCTTATTTGCAAAGCAGCCAAGGCGCCTATAATTTCATGACCTTCTGCAGAAAGAAAAAAAGAGCTTCCTTTATTCTGTTTTACCAGTTTACTCATCTTTTGATCGGCAAATCTGGTCATTAAAACAATTTTCAAGACTTTTAAAGCATGTTCTTTTTCTGCCAGAAGCTTTTTTTCTGCAGAAATACTGGGAACTTCTTGAATCTGATTAATTGTCTTTGAATTATTCATTTTCTTTTTTATTTTTTTTCTTTTTATAAATAATAGGCGCTACTTTTTTAATAGAAAAAGCTTTCTTTTTAGGACCGACATATTCATCTTTATTTTCATGCTTGCGGGGACGGCCCCGTTTTTTAGGCAGAAAAGAAGAAACGGCTTTTTCAATTTTCCTATCTTTTTTAGCCTCGATTTCAGCTTTCATCTGTGTTTGCTTTTGCTCAGACTCTGGTTTAAACGTTCTTAAAGTCTCATCCAGTTTCTCTATATCTCCTCCTGAGAATCTATTAGAGAGTTTTTTCAAAGACTCCAGTCTTTCAGAAAGAGCCTCTAATTTCTCATCGATCTTAATACGGGTAGTTCCTCTCAAAGAGGCCAACAGCTGATCTTCCGATTCAAATTTGGAGGAGAAAGTAATAGCTGAAGCCGAAGTAATATCCGGTATATATAAAAAGGACCTGACAGCAAATGGCACATGGGTATAAATATCAACGGTAAATTGGGGCTCGATCGCTGTTTTGACGATTTGCTTGGGCGGGCGGCCTCTTTTAGGACGCGGATTCAAGGCTTCGTTAGAATAATAAGTTTTAGACTTAGCAATGACAATAGAACGAGCTGCAGCCACATCTTTCGGCACTTTTTCATCAAACGCTGTACGTTTAATTTTCTCTACAATCATCTTATTAAGTTCCAAATCTTCTTCAAAAACAAAACGGATGCCATGAGAGCGCAGCCATTCAATAACTTTGATTCTGGAACGCTCTACGTAGTATTGCTGCCATTTTTCCAGCTCTGTCAGCTGATCGTAGATAAACTCTAAAAAAGTTTCTCTGGAATCTTTAGAGCTAATAATATCCAAAAGTTTTTCTTTAGTATCGATATCGTAGACCTTTTCGTTAACAAAACCCTCCATGAATTTTTTGATCTCAAAAAAAGTCATTTTAGGAACTAAACAGTAGCGCTCCTTATTTTGTTTGAGCTCTTTTTCCAAAGTTTCCAGTTCTTCTACGCCCCTATCCAAATCCACATAGATTAAAAACCCTTCAACTTTATCCAGGTAAAAATCTCTTTCGTCATTAGATTTGGTAAATGCGTCCATTAACCTATGAAAACGCAAAATCAGCGGAATTTTAGCTTGCGAATGTTTTTTTATATTCATAATTTTAAGCCCCTTTAAATAATTAGCTGCAAAACCTGTTATCATAACGAAAGCCTGCTGGCATGAAAAGGGAAAAAAATGTTTTTGCAATATTTTTTTATGCAAGAGCAGATTTTTTTTTAGACTTTCATTACCAGCTTATAAAAAGCCTAATTCAGGGTTTAAAATCTACTTTTTAAACCTGTCTTTTTTAAACAAATAAAATTAATTTTAATTAATAAAATAAAACCAATTAAACAATAATAAAACTACAAACATTTTAATAAAATCAACAAAACAAAACAAGATTTTAAAACAATTATGTAAAAACAATATTTTATTAGCATCTATCATTTACTGCATGGTGTTCACCAATACGTAGTATTCACTAATACGTAGTATTCACAGATACCTTGTATTGACAATTTTACAACAGCACCCTTAACATTAGAAATATTTACTTTAAAAATTTAAAATTATTTTTTTACAGGTAAATTTATTAATATATTAACTCAAATCAAATTTCGAGGGATTAATTTTTCATGCTGGACTTAAAAAAGCTCAGGGAAAACCCGCAAGAGAGTGAAACCAGGCTTAAAGCCAAAGATGCATCTATAGATTTAAACAAGTTTTTAAAGTTAGATGAAAAAGCCAGACAGCTTAAAACTGAAACCGAAAACATCAAGGCGAAGCAAAACCAGGCCTCTAAAGAGATCGGCCGGAAAAAGGGCGATAAAAAGCTCATAGCGCCCATTTTAAAAGAAATGGAAGCTCTGAAACAGAAAGCTATCCAATTAGAAGCTACTTTAAAAATTGCAGAAGAAGAAAAAAATGCTTTACTTTTAGATCTACCCAACCTGCCTTTTGACGATATACCGGTATCCCCTGATCCTAAAGACAACCAGGAAATCAAGGTTTTCGGCGAAAAAAGAAAATTTGATTTTTCTTTTAAGAACCATTTAGAGCTCAATCAGAAACTGAAACTTTTCAATTTTGAAAAGGCTGCCAATATTTCAGGCGCGGGCTGGCCTTTATATACTAATTTGGGCTTTAAGCTGGAATGGGCCTTGATTAATTACATGTTAGACACGCACATTAAAAATGGCTTTATTCCTATCATGTCTCCGCTTTTATGCCGTCCGGAGACTATGCAGGGCTCAGGCCAGCTGCCAAAATTTGAAAACCAGCTTTTCAAGATCAAAGATGAGGACTATCATTTATATTTAATACCTACAGCCGAAGTGATTTTAAACGGCATGCATGCCAATGAAATTCTGCCAGCTGAAGATCTGCCTTATTTTTATGTTGCCTATACACCCTGTTTCCGCAGAGAAGCCGGCGCCGCCGGCAAGCAGGAAAGAGGGCTAATCCGCATGCATCAGTTTAACAAAGTAGAGCTATTTGCTTTTACCAAGCCTGAAGAGAGTGAAAAAGCCTTTGAAAAGCTTGTTTTATCGGCGAATGAAATTTTAGAGGGTTTAAACTTGCATTACCGCAACATGTTACTAACTACCGGAGACATGTCTTTTCCAGCTGCCAGAACTGTGGATGTGGAAGTTTTTCTGCCGGGGCAGGACCGCTATTATGAAGTCTCTTCTGTTTCTAACTGCACTGATTTCCAAGCCAGACGCTCTAAGATCCGCTATAAGCTAAACAATGAAAAACCTCGGCTGGTGCATACTTTAAACGGTTCCGGAGTTGCCACTTCCCGATTAATGGTAGCTCTTTTAGAGAATAACCAGCAAGAAGACGGCTCTGTAGTTTTACCAAAAATCCTACATAAATATTTAGAAGAAGAAATAACGGTTTTAAAACCTAAACATTTATCATGAAAAAGCCGGAAAAAGCCAAAAAAACAATCAAAGAGCTGATTAAAAAGCGTCTTATCAAAAAAAGGTCTTCTTCTGAATTTTACAAATCAGAGCTGCCCGAGCAGATTGCTTCAGCAGTAAATGGAGCAAAAAAAACCGTCGCCCTTTCCTTGATCCTATTTATTATTTTAGACCAAAGCGCGATCTTTTTAAATTCAATCAGACTTTTATTATTAGTCTTTTTAGCCATTTTTCTTTTATATAAAATCTGCCAGGCAACGCTAGCAGCCTGGGCCAGGCTGCACAAACTGCACCGAGTCATTGAACGAACAACAATTTAGTCTATTCTTGCAAATACCATGTGGTATGGTGTACAAAATTTGAACCTCCCTCGCCTAAAGGCGAAGGATTCCTGGTTCGTGGCTCCGAGCAACCCCGGCAGCTCCCCAGGCTTTAGACCGACGCACCGGCGGCCTTTAAGCTATTGATTTTGACATTTATCCCTGAATTTAGATCTCTGTCAATCCTCAGTCCGCATTCGCAAACATATTCTCTTTGTCCAAGAGGTATTTTATTATTCTTCCTACACCATAAAAAAAAACAGCGGTATTTTTTTTACCGCTGTTTTTAAACTCACTATTAAATAATAAATTATCTAAAAGTTAAACCAAGCTTTTTAAATTTATGTTAGTGATTAAGCTAAATTAACTAGCCTCTCAGTATTCTGCTCTTTTAACCAGTCTAAAAATGTTTTATCACCAACTTCAGCGTTATCAAAATCCATTCTTACTTTATTATAATCAACTGTTTTCAGATCAGGATTTGCTTGTATAAAAACCTTCCATTGGTCTTCTGACTTTTTCCCTGTATTTTTTCTGAACAACACATTTCCAACAAAATTTCTAACTGAACCCACACGAGTTTCACCTACCTGAGGACCAGTCGCTGGTTTATCCACTGCTTCTTTGGGAGCATGAATTTTTGACCATAATTTGCTGATTTGTTTACTAGCTCCATCCCAGCTATTACGAGCACCGAAGTATAAACCTCCCGCTACTGTTGGCACTAAGGCAAAAACATGAGCTATAATGCCTAAAACGCCTTTAGCGATATTTAGAGCTGTTCTTTGAACTTTATTATAATCAGTAGAAACCTTAGAAAAAGCCCATTTATTAATTTTACCATGCAAACATGCTTTGTTATCATTTACCAATGCTCTTTCTATTTCATATCTAACACTTCCTATAAAACCTGAAACGTTCATAATGGATCCTCCATTTAAATTTTAAAAAACTTGGGAACAAGGTTACAAATTTTTTGAAAATTTGAAAAGTAATTTTTTTGGAATTAATTATTAACGGTTTTTCAGACCCAAAGCCAATTAAAAAATCATGCACCCTAAGACTCTATATATTAAAAACTTAAATAAATAATTAAGCAGTCTTTTACTATAAGTGCTAATTTTTTCTTGCTTGCCGGACCGGGCTATGTTAGAATTGAAACATGAAATTTAAACATTTTTTTTTATCCATGGCATTAGACAAAAAACCATCTAAAAAAGAAAGAGAAAAAGCTGTTTTACTGGGGCTTGTCGACTTATATATTAAGACAGGCAAACCGGTAGGTTCGCAAACGCTTCAGGAAAACGGCTTTGACTACGTCTCTCCAGCGACGATCCGCAATTATTTTGCCAAATGGGAAACCATGGGCTTTTTATCCCAGCAGCATGCTTCAGGAGGACGGGTTCCTACTACCAAAGCTTTTCGAGAATATGTCAATCTGGCCATGGAAAAACCAAAAAAAGTCAAAAAAGAAATTGAAAGCTTTTTTAGTACTTTACAGCTGAACAATAAAGAAGTGATTGCTCTTTTAGAGAAAAGCGCCGAGAAAATTTCCGAACTGACAGGCGGCGCTGTTTTTTTATTAACGCCATACTTTGATCAGGATTTTATTCAGACGATCAAGCTTTTCAGGATAGATGAAGAAAAAATTTTAGCGTTGCTTTTAACTGATTTCGGCGAGATTAAAACTGAAATGCTTTACACCAGTCAAAAACTAACCGATGACGAGTTGAAACATATTGAAAAGTTTCTACTCTGGAAGATCGGCAAAACCGCTTTTGATAAAAAAAATGAAAAGCTCAGTAAAATTGCCCAGAAATTCTATGCTGAAATTATGTTAAGGCAAATTTCCAGCTATGGCAAAAAAGAGCTATTTTACCGTACAGGACTGGCCAAACTAATTCAAAACAAACAATTTTCCGACCCTCTTCAGCTGACTAAAATACTAACGCTTTTTGAAGACCAAAGCCAAATGGAAACCATTTTAAAGGAAAGCCTCAAACTAAACCATTTAACTTGCTGGATAGCCGAAGAGCTAAATATTTTTGGACACAACCTATCTGAAATTGCCATTATTGGCGCCCCCTATAAAATCGGTTCTTTACCTGTTGGTTCTTTTGCTATTTTAGTGCCTAAAAGAGTCAATTACCGCCTATTATTTGGACTTTTGGAGAATTTCGCTAAAAAACTGTCAGAAATTCTCAGCAAAAGCGTAGCCAAACTAAAAATACCTTTTGGGCCCGGTCATTTTAGCAGCGCCGTTTTTCAAGAAAGCAAATCTATTTTATTAGAAAATAAAAGCGGCTTAAAAACTACTAGTTTTAAAACCGGAAATTTAGAAACTGATTAAATTTAAAAATAAAAAAATGATAAGGAGCTAAAAAATGCAAAGCCAAGAAAAATTTCCAAATCAAGGACAAGACAGGCTTGAGGAAGAATTTTCACAAGAAAAAGAAACCGTGCAAAAAGTAGCCGACAGAAATGCTGCTGAAAAGCAACCGGCTAGCAAAGAACAGCAAAAAGAAAACAAAGCAGCCAAAAAAACTAAAGAGGCGGAAAAGCAGCCTGATTATCAAGACAAGTATTTACGCAGTTTAGCAGAAATGGAAAATTTAAGAAAGCGTCTGCAAAAAGAAAAATTAGAATCTATGCGTTTTATGGTAGAAAATACCATTTCCGAGTTTTTACCGGTACTGGACAATTTTGAAAATGCACTCAAGTTTGCGACCACTTCTTCGGAAGAGGTCAAAAAATGGGCTTCGGGCTTTCAAATGATTATCAACCAGTTCAAAGACGTGCTTTACAACCACGGCATTGTAGCTTTCCATTCGGAAGGCAACCATTTTGATCCATACTTACATGAGGCTATGGAAATTGTAGAAACCAACAACCATTTAGACGGCACAATTTTAGAAGAGTTTGCCAAAGGCTATAAAAGTGAAAAAAGAGTCATTAAGCCGGCTAAAGTCAAAGTGGCCAAAAAACCCGTAGCCAAAGAAGACAATCATAAAAAAGAAGATTTACAAACCAAAAACCAAGGATAAAACTATGAATAATAAAAATAAAAAAAGTAAAATTATCGGTATTGACCTTGGCACTACCAACTCTTGTGTCGCTATTATGGAAGGCGGCAGCGCAGTGGTGATTGCCAACCAGGAAGGCAGCCGTACAACTCCGTCTGTAATTTCCTATAAAGACGGGGAAAGAACAGTCGGAACTTTAGGCAAAAGGCAAGCCGTAACCAATCCTGAAAAAACTTTATTTTCTACCAAGCGTTTTATTGGACGCAAGTTCAGCGAAGTCAAAGAAGAGATCAAGACCGTTCCCTATAAAGTTGTAGAAGGCAAGAATGGGGAAGTTGTTTTTGAGATCAATGGCAAACAGATTACTCCTGAAGAAGCATCCGCTCAAATTCTAACCAAGATGAAAGAAACCGCTGAAAGCTATTTAGGAGAAAAAGTCACTGAAGCAATTATTACAGTTCCCGCTTATTTTAACGACTCGCAAAGGCAGTCCACCAAAGATGCTGGTAAAATTGCCGGGCTTGAAGTGAAGCGTATTATTCCCGAGCCGACAGCTGCAGCTTTAGCGTACGGATATAGCGATGAAAAACAGAAAAACAAAAAGCTCGCGGTCTATGACTTAGGCGGTGGTACTTTTGATATTTCCATCTTGGAAATTGGCGAAGGGGTCTTTGAAGTTTTAGCTACCAATGGCGACACCCATTTAGGTGGCGACGACTTTGACGCCCGTATTATGAACTGGATTTTGGAAGAGTTCAAAAAAGAACATTCCATAGACCTCAGCAAAGATAAAATGGCCCTGCAAAGGCTCAAAGACGCAGCAGAGAAAGCTAAAATCGAGCTTTCCGGCGTACAGTCTACGGAGATTAACCAGCCATTTATCACTATGGACTCTTCAGGACCGAAACATCTTTCTTTAACATTGAGCCGGGCCAAATTAGAAAGCCTATGCGATGATTTAATCATCCGCAGCAAAACTCCTTGTGAAAAAGCGCTCAAGGATGCTGGTCTTTCTGCTGACCAGATCGACGATGTGATCCTAGTTGGAGGGATGACCAGAATGCCTGCGGTGATCAATGCTGTTAAAGAAACGTTTAAAAAAGAGCCTAACAAGGGTATCAACCCTGATGAAGCTGTAGCTTCCGGCGCGGCTATTCAGGGCGGAGTTTTAAGAGGCGATGTTTCTAAAGAAATTCTACTTTTAGACGTTGTGCCTTTAACTTTAGGCATTGAGACTTTAGGCAATGTCATGACGCCTTTAATTGAGCGCAATACCACTATTCCTACTCAGAAAAAACAAGTCTTTTCCACGGCAGCTGACAACCAGCCGGCTGTAACTATTGTTGTTCTGCAAGGGGAACGTCCAATGGCCAAGGACAATAAAGAGATCGGCAGGTTTGATTTGACCGACATACCTCCTGCTCCTAGAGGAGTTCCTCAGATCGAGGTTTCCTTTGATATTGATGCCGATGGTATTTTGCATGTCTCTGCTAAAGACAAGCAGTCCGGCAAAGAGCAGAAAATCAAAATTGAAGCCAAATCAGGACTATCTGAAGATGAGATCAAAAACAAAGTCCGAGAAGCTGAGGCTCATGCGGAAGAAGACAAAAAGAAAAAAGAAGAGATAGAAATCCGCAACGAAGCCGACGCCCTTTGTTTTAGAGCAGAAAAGTCTTTACAGGATTTTAAAGACAAGCTGCCGTCTGAAATTGTCTCCGGCATTCAAACTCAGGTAGACAAAGTCAAAGAAGCGATTAAAGGCACAGATACTCAGGCAATCAAAACAGCCTCTTCCGAACTTCAGCAGCATATGCAAAAAATCGGTGAAGAGCTGGCCAAAGCTCAAAGTGCTGCTTCTAATAACCAAACCAAAGAAAAGGCTGGTGCTCAGGACAAAGAGGGCAAACAGCCTGACATAGAAGAAGCCGATGCTGAAATTATTGATGATGAAAAGAAAAAATAAATCACATCAATAACTAACTTTTTTTGATTAGGCTTTTTAAAAAAAAGTCTAAAAATTAAACATCCCTCGCCTTTAGGCGAGGGATGTTTAATTAAAGGGCCTGTTGAAATCTAAAGCAAAAATTTGATTAATTTGGTAAAATTTCT
>CAYXMS010000024.1:0-23641 GCA_964466185.1 uncultured bacterium | reverse complement strand
ATAGATTTTTAAGCTGCGAAATCATCAAAAAAATGGGGTTTCTACAAGCCCATTATTATCTCAAACGTCTAGCTGTTAGAAGGTGGTATTTGCCGGAGGTCAAACTGCTAATCATGATAATGGGTTTTTCTTCTGTTCCTGAATGGATAAACTTATTATCTCCCAGATACAGTCCTACATGAGAAATTCTCTTTTTGCCAAAAAAGAGCAGATCTCCCGGCCTTATTTGATCTAAAGCAACTTCTTTGACACCCACGCTTTGAGCCTGATCCTTACTATTTCTGGGCAAAACAATCCCTGTTTCCTTGATCAGCATCTGCACAAAACCAGAGCAGTCGAAGCCAAAGCTAGACTTACCTCCCCATGTATATGGAAGGCCGATAAATTTTCGACTAAAAGCCAAAACTTCTTTAAGATTTTTAGATTTAAAAGGCTTAAAATAAATGTCTTTTTTTTGAATATAAGCTTTTTTGCCAGTTGCCAACTCAATAGCCAACCATCTTGCAGATGGATCTTGAGGATTACTAAGTTTTATCTGTGCTTTATAAGGCAAAGTCAAAAGCGGAACATAAACTGCAGTATCTTTTATTGGATAAACATGAGCAAAGAGATTTTTCACAGATCTTAGATTAGGGCTTTTTTCAAATTCTTGATTTCTGACAATTTGAGAGCGTTTTACCCAACCGGTAACATTATCCTTGGTTTTAACTTGAATCCAGTCTTTTTGACCTATTTTAACAATTTCTATAGCCTCTCCATAAACAGCCTGCGAATCTATCCCCTTTCCCTCTTCCGGCTGCAGAAAAATATTTATCACTGGCTGATTGACTATTTCTCCCTGCAAGCTATTACAAAAACACAACCCCAAGAAAATCAATATAATTCTAAACAAAAAACAAATAACTCCTTTATTTTTCTTCAACAGACAAACTATGTTTGCCAATTAGTTTTTGCCAAAAATTTTCAAAGACTTTGCACAAAGCGCCATTGGCCACTACATTAGAAGCTGTAATCAAAGGATCTAAAATAACATTAAAAGCCAAAATCAAAGCTACCATTTCCGCTGTAAAGTTTAAATAGCTCTCATAAATAGGCAGCATAATAAAAATGGAGCCTCCGATTACCGCAGCAGTTGTAAAACGGGCCAAGACAAAGACCAAACTAAACCAAGCCCACATCTCAAAAGAGGGAGCTGTTTGATAAAACTGGCTATAGATCAAAAAACATAAAAAAGCATTGGCAATGCAATCTCCTATCTGCTGAATATTAGTGGTTGCCGGAATTAAAGTTTTAGCCAGGCGAGGATTTTTCAGGTTTTTAGCAGCTCCTTCAATAGTCAGCGGCATAGTGGACAAACTACAACCTGAGCTCAAGGCAACGCCCCCGGCCGGCAGCAAATTTTTAAGATCTCTGGCAAAAGATTTAATTTTCAAACCGCTACCTAATAAAAATAAAAAAGACAGATAAAGCATTAAAATGGCTATCAGCCAAACTAGCAATACAGAATAGCTTTTAAAAAGCTGGGAGAAAAACTGGGTTTGATACATTTTGGCAACAAACCCCAAAATAAAAAAGGGAATCAATTTAGAAAAAAAACCGGCTAATAGTTTTTCAAAAACTTTTTTCCCTACAGAGGATATTTTTCGAAAAAAATCTATACCGAAAGCTGCTAAAAGACCTATAAAAACCCCTAAAAAGACACCTTTATCCGCCGACCACCAAGCTGGCCTGAAATGAGAAATCTGCCATAGTGCTGAGAAATTATCCGGATTTTCAAGATTAGAAGTTTTAAAAATTGAAAAACTGCCTAAAGCTAATTTTCCGCAAAAATAAGCATACCACACGCTACTAAAATTAGAAAAAGCTTCGAACAAAAATAAAAAGCCAAGAAAAAGCAGTGCTTTTTTTTCAAAAGAAGCCAAAGCAAAAGAAACAAAAAAACAGACAACCAAAGGCAAGATCCACAAAAGCACATCTTTAATTAAAAGACTGATCGTATAAAGACCGCTATGAACTTTCAAAGGTAAAAAAGCAGCTATGGAAAAATAAACAGACAACAGGCAAAAAATCTGCACTCCCCGATTTTTAAAAATTGGAAAAATAGCCTGCATAAAAAATTAGTAATTTTCTATTTGTACCTCTGCATTAGTTTAGACCTTAAAAAAAATAAGCTCAACCAAATTGGCTTTTAAATTTAACAATCTTGCTAAACAGCAATAGCGTCTGTCGATAATGAACATTTTTCTAATGGTTGTTCCTGCCAATATATCAATTGCTGATTAACAATTTTTTGCCAAACAAGACGGGCTTTTTTCTGGGATTTTTCTAATTCTTTATCTTCAAGATTCAATAATCTAACATGTAAGGCATTGCCAATAACATCACTCACATCACGGGAAAATAATACTACATCAAAAGCATTAGATATTACAAATCTAAAAGTAGATTCCAAAGAATCTACTATTTGTAAGTATACTTCCATATTAATTTTATTAAAAACAGGGCTCAACCAATGTTTCTGAGGCAATTTATATTTCAAAACTGAACCAAGACAGCAAAATAAGACTGTCGGCAAAATCATTTTTTGCATAAAAATGGCTAAAAAATTAAAAAGTTTAAAAATTTCTATTGGCAAATTATTGATCAAAAAGGGAAATATGTTGCTAGCAAAATATAAAGATATTTGATCTATAAAATAATAAAGCCATTCACAAGTTTTAAAAAAAATGATACAGCCTAGGCAAACCCGAAATATTTGATTGGCTAAAATAGCACTAACTGTTTTGGGGATTTTAATCAGGACAATAGTTTTAAATTTTGTAAAAAATTGAGCAAATTTATCCCTCCCATCTAATTCAAAAGCTTGGTCAAAATCACAACCCCAAAAAGAAGAATACAGCTGACTTTTATTAAAAATAATTGTTAATAATCTTTGTGTATTATCAAATTGCTTTTGAGGTATAACAACCCCATTAAATTTATACCTCTTAGTATTGCCAGAAGAACTAGATAAATTTGAATATTTTTTTAAAAATTGCGAAGCCTCTTGTTCCAGCTGTTCCAAATTGCCAACATCAGATCTCGTGGTTTCTCTTTTAAAAAAGTTAAAATACCATCCCTGAATTTGTTTTATTAACAAATCTCTGTCTCTGGACCTGGACGAAAGAGATTCCTTCTCCATCTGATTACAAAACCTTGTACCTATTAAGTTTATATATTGTCTTGGTTGGACATCTATACCCATCTTATTATTCCTCTAGCTGAGGTTTAAAAATTCTATGAGATACTAACAGCCATTCTAAAACCGCTGGCCGTTTCAAACCTTCTATATATTCTTCTCCCGGATCTCCTTCCTCTGTCATCAGTTCTTCTATAAAATCTTTTGACGATATAATCTCAGCTAAGAACTTAGCATCCATTAGTCTATTAAAATACCCTCTAACAGCTTCTTGTAATGAAATCTGCTTTCTTAAAATTCTGAAAATTATAGCATCATCTAAAGGAATATTTTTTTTAATTTTTTGTATTTTTATTTTTTCTAAAAACAGCTTTTTAAATGTTTCTTCTTCTATAATGCTTCCGTTTTTTATATATTCTCTAAGCGATACAATATATTCTTGATCTAAAACTTCTTCAGAAACAATGTTTTTGACTTTTTGTTTAATCTTTTGTTGTTGTACAAATAACTCTCTACCATTCAAACTATCCAGTTGAGCTTTGAATTGCTCTTTTAACCAGACTTTAACTTCCTTTAAAGCAAACAATTCATCCAGAAAAGCAGACCAACTTAAGTCTGAATTAGGAATTTCGGTTGGGAATTTTTCTTTAATGTATTTTATTAATGCAACAAAAACCTGAAAATATTGCCAATTACAGTCAAAATCATCATCTTTACTTCCCTGATCCACTTCTTTATCTAACTCAATGATTGTTTGCAACTGACCAATGCATGCGCTAACTTGATCATCCACTGTTTCTGCATTCCAGTTGCCTCTTTGCGCTTGAATCCAATCCAAGATTTTTTCTCTTAAACTTTGAGATTGACAAATAGCTTTTTCTATAGCCTCAATAATAAAATCTTCTGTATAAATGTTAAAAAAATCTGTTAAATGTTTGCCTAGATCAAATTCAGTAATCAGCTGTTCTGAAACATTAGCAGTTCCGGGAATAGCTAACAAACCGCCCATTTTTTCAAAATACAAACTATATAAATGTGTATTGCCATTAGCAAATTTGCCAGCTAACTGCTCAGCTATTTCTTTTCTGCAATCTGCCAGAATCTTATACAAGCTATCTTGCAAAGTATGCTCTGACAGAATATCCGTATCTTTATCTTTATTGTAAAAATAGCTATAAAGAGAAAGACAATCGCCCATATATCTTGAGCCGCAACGTTTACCTGCTTTAGCCAAATCAATCGCAATTTTAGCTCTATCTTCCAATAAATTTTTGTATGCTTGTTTAGTATCATCAGAATATTTCTGATAATCGATTCCATGTGTAGATCGAAAATTAGCAATCTCCTGATTAGAATACTGAATACAGTACCTAACCATATCCTCTATTTTCTGATAAAAAGTCATTAAACGGGGTGTATTATATTGTGAAGGAGTGCTTATAAAAGCTACTTTTCCTTTGACATTATAAATAAACACTTGCAGTTTCTCTTGTAACTCGGATACAGGATAGGTATGTCCATCTTCTTTTCTAGATTCTTGAGGCATATAGCCAGGTTGTTGAGAATCTGTAAAATTGATCTCTTCTAGCATTGTCATCAAATCATCTATTTTAACAGTTTCATCTACTTTAGAAACATCTATGATCAATTCTCTAGATTGTAAATGATGCAAATCTAAACCTGACTCATAAGGCTTTACGCATACCCTGGATTTTTTTTCATCTGTATATTTTTTTATTGCTAGCTGAACAGAATTAAATATAAAGCATTTGAGTAAATTTATTTGCCAAAAAGCTATTTTCAATACAAACAATATAGGATTAATAGGAATCAATACTCTTGTTCTCAACATTGGGTTTTCAAATCCCAAGACTATTTGTTTAAAAGCTTTTCCAGAATATTTTAAAGTCAAACTTCCTGATTTAATAACAGCTTGAAAAATATTAATAAGCAATACAAAAGAACAAGATACTATTTTTTCAATTTTTTCTCTTAAACTTTGAGATTTAGATGTTAATTGAAAATCTAGATTTTCAAAAGTAACCGTAAAAGGAGGATTTTCTATTAAAGATAAAGTAACCATAAAAATAATTTGCTATGAAAAGACAATCCTTGTTTAAAACCAGTAATAATAAATTTTATCAAGGATAATAAAAAAAAATTATGATAAAAATCAATAAAAGACTCTGAATAATTCATTTTTTTTTTATTTATTTTTCTATATTTTCCTAGAAAAACCATTTAATTTTAAAATATTTTTTTTTTACAGTTAATCAAAAATTCCTAAAAAGTATATTTTTTATTTTTTTAATAAAGAACATAACCGAAAAAAGACGCAGCGCAAGCCCCTTTCTTTAGATATGGAGTTAGTTGTACAAAATATTTCTGTCCTGCAAAATCGTTGCTATTCAAGGCTATGGATGTTGTAAGTAATATGCTGAAAGCTATAAAGAGAATAGTATCTTGTTCCTAGAACTCCCTGGATTTATCTATGGGAAGTGAATCAGTCTCATCCATTTTTACCTATTAAAATTAAAAACTTAAAACTCATTTATTTGTTATAACAACACAAATTGCTTTAAATTAGGATCATAGCAATAAATTTTAGCTTTAGCAATATCAAACCACCATCTATGAACATTTAACTTTTGCCTTTTTACAAAAGAACATATGAAAGGATAAGTCCATAAATTTTCAGCTTGTGCAAGAACATTTATTTGAGACAATCTATCAGACTTGGATAAAGTTTTGCAAAAATCCAACTTTTCTTTTAAATCTAAAATTTCGGGTATATAGCTTAACCAATGGCTCAAATAGTCTTTTTGTTTTATGGATTTTTGTTTTTGACATTTGGTTTTTATAGCGTAACAATCAGAGTGTCCACATATTATGATATCTTTTATTTTCAAAGATTTCAAAGCCACTTCTAAAGCAGCTGCAACACTACAATCTTTTTTAGCAACCGATTTTGAAAATGGCGGAATAATATTACCGACATTTCTAACTACCAATAGCTCACCGGCTATAGTGGAAGTTAAAATATTTGGAACTATCCTGCTATCTACACAGCTAATAAAAAGCGCTTGCGGTTTTTGTTTTTTAGCAAGACCTGCAAAAACCTGCTTGTTTTTGTTATTTTTTTTATTAAAATTAATTGTGTTTTGAATATTTTTTTTCATGATCCATTTTTTTTAAGCAAAAATTTAAATTATACAAGGTGCGAGTTAAAAAATGCGAGTTTTAATGCCTTTAAGGCCTCCACCCGCTAGAATAATCCATATCGAGGTTTGTTAGAAAGAATTTTTGAACCTGACATACTGAGAGTTTCCTCTCTGTTTAATGACAGGTCACAGTGAAGCCACTGGCTTTTGCCACGGACTTGTGGAGCATCCGTAGGTGTGTATGTATCTCTTCCAACTAACTTCTGCATAAATTTTCCTTTAAGCCCTCTAATCAACCAGTTTCCCTTGTTCCTCACGGCTCAAGTCTCTCCCTTTAGGGAGAAGTGATTGACAACTAAAATAAAGTTAAAATCTTTTTTAGAACAAAAAGCTTTTTTAAAAAAGACACTTCGAACATGTTCTGAAATCAAACTAGAACAGCCGCAAGATTTTTAAAGATAAATCGGAAATAAGCAAAGCCAAAGATGCTGTAGGGAATACAGTTCTAGCCTCGAGAGCTTTGGAGAGTTTATTTACTTGTTATTAGAATCCCCTCAGCTTTAGCCGCTGCCTGTTTAGCCATGAGAAATAGGTCAGAGATTAACTTTTAAATCTTTGCAAAAAAATCATTGCTTTAGATTTGCCAACATTAAAAATATCAGATGCCTGCACAAACATTTTCCGGGTAAAACCAAAAACCCATCAAGACTTCTTAGTTATTGTTTTTCAATATCTTAAACCTAAAATACTTCTTGTCGCTAATTTTAAAATAACGTATAATATTTTTTTCTAATTATTAATTTTCACCTAAAAAAACCAAATATTAATGAACTGTAAAGTTAACTTTTTCACTCCCATTACCTTTAAAAACCAGAAAAAAACCTTTTTTGATACTTGTTTAGAAACCATAGACAGTTATTTCTATTTGGGAGGCAAAAAAGCATTTGTATCAACGCTCATACCCACCTCACCCCACACTAAAAAAGTTGTGCTCAGCTATGACAAAACCTCTATTTTTACCACTATGGCAAAGATCATTTCATATACCAGCCTAATTTTACCGCTCATTATGCTAGCAGGCAAGGTTATGTTCAGAAGAACATCCAAATTTAAAGTTGTCAATGTCCAACAGCATCTAACACGAATTGAGCTCTCACAAGAACTTATTGAAAACGTAAAAACAATATTCAGCCAAGACAATATTTCACAACATTTCAAATTTTTAGAACAAAAACGCACTATTACAAATTATCCCAGCCGTTTTAATATATTTAGTTTTAACAAACATCCGGATTTAATCTTTAAAGCAGCTACTATCCGGAAAAATACGCATCGCTCAACTATTCCCAATCGTCTGAAAAACATGATTGCAGCAGAAGAAATTCGTCTGGCCTACAATCTGGACAAGCTAATTATTCCACGTGCACAAGGATGGCATTTAGAAACTAAAGGCTGTCAACTAGCATTAATTGCCGAAGAAAAGTTCGATATTCAAACCAACCATAATGACCAGGAAGAACTTTATCGCTCTTTAAAAGGTTTAGATGAGACAATTCACCAACTGGCTTTTTTTATAACCAAAACCGGTTTTAGCGACGTAGACCACAGAAACATTCCAATAATTATAGATCACGAAGGTCAAAAACGGATAGTTTTAGTAGACCTTGAAGAAATGAACAGCGCTCAAGAAGGAATTTATGGCAATAAAAAATTTTCACGCAAAGGCCTAATTTGCTGTTTAGGTACTGAAAAACACATAGATATTGTTTTACAGGAAGCTTCTCGGCTGGGAGTCTTTTACAGCTCATCAGATCCGACAATAACAGCTGAAGATATAAAAAGAGAAAGACTCGAGCAGTTACAATCCTTTAAAGACTTAGATGAATTTTACAAAGAAAAACAACTGCTTTCCAACCAAAACCAAAAAATAATACTGAAAGACTATTCAGAGCTAGGTTTGAATATCGAAGAAAAAATATTCATTCACGGAAAAAACAAACCGCCAATCAGAATGCAAAAAGCAATTAAAAATGTGATTTCAACCATCAACAATTTGATAGAAAAATCCAATGCCTATTCTATAAGAGCAAAAAGAATAACGTACTTGAACCTCTTAACACCATCTGAAAAATCTATTACCAATTATTTTTATTATCTAGACCAAGAAAATCCCAGAATTGAAAACCCATTAAGCGGAAAAAATACCCTGCTCTATCGTATTTGCCGGGCTTTAAAAGAAAAAAAATATATATTTAATTATTTTGTAGAAAGGGGGATGTTTATAATCCAAGGCTGAGAATTTTGCCTCTTTCGAGGCTTGTACCAAAGGATACAAAAAAAACAACCATTTTAATGGTTAGAGTATGTTTAATATCCTTTAATTAAAAATTGGGTCTTTTTAAAACCTCTTCCAAGCTTTTAGGCTCTTCTTCTTTACCCAGGCCTAATTTTTGAAATTTTTTAGCGGAGGCCATAACTCTAGAATTAAAAGAACCTGCTGCGCTGTTATAACTTTCCACCGCTTGGGAGAGATTTTTGCCTACTTTTTGAAAATGCTGCTGCATTAAAAACAGCCTTTCCGTCAGTTCTTGGCCGATCTTAGCGATTTCCAAAACATTTTGCGACAGGCTTTCCTGTCTCCAGGAATAAGCTACAGCTCTTAAAATAGCGATTAAGGTAGTCGGCGTAGCCAATAAAATATTATTCTTAACCCCTTCTTCCAACAAAGCAGGCTCTAATTCCAAAGCTGTGGCAAACAGCGCTTCCAAAGGCAAAAATAAAATCACATACTCGGGCGAAGGCTGAAACTGTTTATAATATTCTTTCAGGCTTAAAGAGCGCATATGATCTTTTAGTGATTTTAAAAATTTTTTTAGTTTATGTTTTTTCCGCTCTAAATTTTCTGTTTCCTGAGCCTCCAAATAGCTATCAATCGGAGTTTTGGCATCTACTACCAATTGTCTTGAATGCGGCAGACGTACAATTAAATCAGGCCTTAGAATCTGTCCGTCGCTGACAACTGTTGTTTGTTCTGAAAAATCACAATTGGCCAGCATGCCGGAAAGTTCAACCACCCGTTTTAAATGCAGCTGACCCCAAGCTCCGCGAATATTGGGAGACTTTAAAGCTTTAGCCAAATTGGCAGTCTCTGTCTTTAAAAGCCTTTCTGTCTGTGAAAGGGAGCTAATCTGCTGAGAAAGACCGGAATAAGCAGATTCTCTTTGTTTTTCCAAAACCTGGGCATAATCAGTGACTTTTTTCAAAGAGTCTTTAATTGGCTCCAACATAGAGGCTATGGCTTTTTCCTTTTCTTCCAAATCCTGTTTTCCCATAGCCCCCTGCTGGGCTAAATGCTGGGAAGCCAACTGTAAAAAAGAGGCCTGATTTTTTTCTAAAAGATCATAAGACAGTGCTTTAAAAGTGTTGGACAATTTTTTTTCCGAAGTTTTAAAAAGATAAAAAATCAATAAAAAAGCTACGATTAAAATAAAAAATCCAAATAAAAACAACATTTCGCAACCTCTTTTCTAAAGATCTTTTTAGCTATTGACTACATTCATTTAATTTAAAAAAAAATTCCAATCAAATTTATGTTAACCTGCAAAAAAACTTTTTGGCTAATTGAAAAGACAAAAAATTAAATACACATGGCAGACAAAATTATTATTCGCTGGCATCCGAACTATATTCATCATCGGAAAAATCTTCGGGATCAGGTTCAAAATCTTCCAATGTCTTAGACTTTCTGCCGGCTATCTTACGAATACAGGATAAAATCAAAGCCAAAAGGACATATCCCCAAGCAAACAGGGTAAACACAGCTGAAAAATAATGGTGAAGGCCATAAAAAAACAAAGCGGAAAAACAGACTGAGAAAAAGACAAAATTAAAAGAGGGAACCTTTAGACGCAGCATTTTCAAAGACAGGAATTTTAATCTGCTGACCATCAAATATCCGGTAATGATCATGGCAAAAGACATAATTATCGTTACTTGTTCTAATTTATAAGGCAAATAAGCGACAATCGGCGATAAAAATAAAAGATTTAAAGATAAAACGGCAGCCGAGGCTGCTGGAATTGGCAAACCTGTAAAGTTTTTCTTTTGCTCGGCAATAGCCAGCAAATCATCTTTATTTCTAAGCTGCTGGGCATTAAAACGGGCCAGCCTCAAAATCCCGCAAAAAACATAAATCATAGCAGCTGAAGAAATTATAAAAGAATTCCAGGTTCCGGGAGGCCAGGAAAGCGTTTTTAAGATCAAAACAGCAGGGGCAATTCCAAAAGAGATCGCATCAGCCAAAGAATCAAAAATCAAGCCAAAATCGCTTTCCGCCTTTAAAAGCCGCGCCAGAGCCCCATCGATCAAATCGGCAAAAGCAGCCAAAAACAAAATAGAAATAGCTCCCTTGACCACCTTATAATATCCCATACCCGGCTCTAGCATATTCATTTTAAAGATCACAAACAAACCGCAGGCCAGGCCAAAAGCTGTGATTATATTGGGTAAAATACTAATTTTTTTCATAAAACCGCCATTTTTAGGCTTATTGTCCGGATTTAATCCAAAATTTCAACCTATTTAAATTCTATAATAGCATATTATTTTAATATTTATAAATAATTATTAAAATATATCATTTATTTAAAAATTTAAATATTAATATCTTAAATAATATTTTTTTTAATTAACTGTGAAATATAATAATAAATATTTTAATTAAATCAAAATTAAGTATAATTAAGTTTAGAGGGTGAATAATTAGGACATCAAAATATGCAGCGTAAAAAGCAACAGAAAAGATTTCAGAACAAACAGGTTTATTTAAACCGCCGGTCGCCTTTACACATTCAGGCACTAGCCCGTATTGACCATGAACTTAAAGATGCTTACCGCAAACTATCCAGACATGCCAAGTCTAATACAAACATGTTCACCTTTGCCCATGACATGAAAAGAATTATGCTGCTTATGGCTAAAATGCGTTATTTGATTAACGAATGTAAAATTGCACAACAAAATACACAGAAATTTAAAAAACGGCCAAAGAAAAGAAAAAAAGCAGCTTAAAGTTAAAAAAACGGCCAAATCTAAATGATTTGACCTTTACACTTTTCCTTTCTCTTCTCAAAAAAAGAAAGAAAGGAAAAGTGTTTTTTTTTATCCTGATTTTAGCCAAAATACTCTATTTTAAGGGATATTGATGAGCTCTTAATTATCATTTTATTCTTTTTTCTAAAAAAAACCCGATATAAGGGATAAGAAAAGCTGATTGATTAAGAGTTAAATATGCCTAATGGTAATTGTAAACAGATCACATTCAAGGATTGAAGATTTATGGGGAATAATGTCAATAAGCATACTTCATTTCGGCTTGTTAAAAAACAGTACATCGAAGAAATCAAAAGCTATCTTTTGGAATATGAGCATATCAAGAGCAAAGCCTGCATTATTCATATTAAAAATGAAGACCCGGAAAATCTTTTTGTAATTTCTTTTCCAACCTATGCAGATTCATCTAATGGAGTTTTCCATATTTTAGAGCACACTGTACTTTGCGGCTCGCAGAAATACCCGGTCAAAGACCCGTTTTTTTCTATGCTGCGCCGCTCTTTAGCTACTTTTATGAACGCTATGACAGGAGCTGATTTTACTTGTTACCCGGCTTCTTCGCAGATAGAAAAAGATTTTTATCAGCTGATGCAAATTTATCTGGATGCTGTTTTTCATCCTTTGCTGAAAAAAATGTCTTTTTTACAAGAAGGCTGGAGACTGGAATTTACCGAGCCTGACAATCCAGACTCTGAACTAACTTACAAGGGCGTAGTATATAATGAAATGAAAGGGGCTTTATCTTCCACTGATGAAAGACTGCATTATCATTTAATGAAAGAGCTAGTGCCGGATCTGCCTTATTCTTATGAAACCGGCGGACTTCCCTCAGAGATTCCTACTTTAACTCACAAACAGCTTTTATCAGCCCATAAAAAATTCTATCACCCATCGCATGGCATCTTTTTCTTTTATGGAAATTTAGCAACAGAAAAACATTTAGACTTCCTAGAAGAAAACTGTTTAAAAAATTTCTCTAAAAGCCCTCCTTTAGAAACATTGCCCAAACAAAAACGCTTTTCTAAACCCAAACAAATCACAACTTATTACCCGGCAGCAGAAAAAGATCAAAAAACAATAGTTTCCATGGCTGCTTTGACCTGTGAAATCCAAAATCAAAAAGAAGCTTTGGCTTTGGCTCTTTTAGAACATATTCTTTTTGCCAATGACGGCAGTTTAGTTTGCAAGCCTCTGTTAGAATCAGGCCTTTGTTTGGAAGTAGACAGTATTTTGAATTTTGAAATGAGCGAAGTACCCTGGCAAATCACACTTAAAGGCATAGATAAAACTAATCAGCAAAAAGCTTTACATCTTTTAGAGCACCAACTAAAAAAAATCGCAGCGGAAAAAATACCTGAAAATTTAATAGATGCCGCCCTGCATCAGCTGGAATTTGTCCGCACGGAAATTGCCCGCCACATGGGACCTTACGGGCTTTCTCTTTTCTTTTCAGCTGTCTTAGCCAAACATCACGGCATTCCCCTGGAAAAGGGGCTGCAGGTACAAGCTCTTTTCCAGCTGCTCTCCGAAGATCTTAAAGACGAATCCTTCCTGCCCTCTTTAATTGAAAAATATCTTTTGAATAATCTCCATAAAGTTATTGTTTCGATGCTCCCCGACAATTATTTACATGACAAAGAAAAAAAACAGGAAACAGAAATTTTAAAACAAAAAAAAGAACTGTTAACTGTTTTAGAAAAAAAACAAATTGTAGAAAACAGCCAAAAATTAAAAACTTTTCAAAATAAACAGGAAAATTCTTTGGACTGCCTGCCCATTTTTCCCATCTCTGAAATTCCCAAACCGGTAAAAAACTTTTCTCTATCTTATGAAAAACACCCAAACCTCCATCTTTATTCTTATGAAACTTTTACCAATCAAATTCTTTATGCTGATTTAATTTTTGATCTACCAAATTTTTCAGAAAAAGAGCTCCATTTTTTAACTTTATTTGCTTATCTTCTGCCACAAATCGGCTGTCAAAAACGCAGCTATAGCGACAATTTAAATTATATAAATCAAAATCTGGGTGATTTTTCTGTTTCTCTGTTTTTAAATTCCCACTGCAAAAACCCGGATCTTATGACTCCCACTTTTAATTTGCGATCCAAAGCCTTAAAACGAAAAACCAGTTTCTTATTTTCATTTCTACAAGAAATGGCTCAAACTGCTGATTTTTCTGATCAAAACAGAATCAAAGAACTGATTCTAGCCAAATCTAATGCTTTAAAAAACCATCTATCTTCCAATGCTTTAAGCTATGCTATGCGCGAGGCCAATTCCAACATTAATCTTTATCACTATCTAAATAATTATCTCTCCGGCCTGCCCTATTACAGATTTATGCAAAATTTAAGCCAAAACCTGGCTGATCAATTAGATCAAGTAATTATACAGCTCAAAACCATTCAAGATAAAATCTTCACTCAAAAAGAGCCTTCTTTAGTACTCACCATGCAACCAGAAAATTCAGCTGAGAAACGAACAGAAAATGCCCGTAAAATATTAAACCAAGAACTTAGCAAAATAAGATTACTTAAAACCAAAGAAAAACAGCATTGGAAAAATCCTAAACAGAATTTAAATTTAACCTCTTCTGCCAAAAGCATTCCTGCAGCTGTTGCTTTTAACGCTTACGCCATACAAGCGCCAGCTTATACAGACCCTAGCGCGCCTTATTTAACATTAGCCGGATTCTTAATGGAAAATCTATATTTGCACTCTGAAATCAGAGAAAAGGGCGGAGCATATGGCTCAGGCGCCAATTATCATCATGGAGCCTTTTATTTTTATACTTACCGTGACCCTAATATTCAAAATAGTTTTAACGCTTTTAAAATGGCCATCCAAAAAATATCAGACGGTCATTTTACTCAACATAACTTAGAAGAAGCTATCAGAGGGGCTATACGCGACATTGAAGAGCCTTTTTCTCCAGGAGCAAAAGGCATCCACAGCTTTTATCTAGAAAAAGCAGGTAAAACCAAAGAACTTAGACAAAATTTTAAAAATGCTTTATTAGAAACTGATAAAAAGAAAATCTGCACTGCTGTTCAAAAATATCTGCTAAAACAAGAAGGTGCTTTTTCTGTTTTCGCCGGACAAAAACTGCTTGAAGAAAACCTGCCAAAAGATATACCAATAGAAACCATTTAACTTTTTTAGGTTTTAATTTTTTCTTTAAAAAGCAAAAAAAAGTTTAACAAAATCATTCGTATTATCTAGCATATTTACTTGCTTTTTTAATTATTAAAAAAAAGACAATCTGATCTTCCAACAAAAAATTGAATTGCAGGACAAATTAAAAATGTTAATCAAAAATGTATGCTCAAGTAAAACTCTAAGTATTTTATTGCTGCTAATTTCAAGTGTATTTTGTTTGAGCTTTTTAAAATCCAGCAATTTAGAGAACATATCTAAAGAACTGTCTACAATCTGCGACAAAACTTTGCCTGCCATTGTCATGTTAAAAATTTACTCTTCCACTACACAGGAAGGCGTTTTCGATTATAAGCAAGACTATTTTTTTCAAAAATACTTTTCCAATCAAAAATCACAACCAGAATCCGATTCTAAATATTTAGGTTTTTTAGGTTCCGGATTTATTGTAGATCCTAATGGATATATTATTACTTGCCATCATGTCATCGATCATCCGGAAGTTACTATTTATGCGATTTTGCACAACGGTAAAAAATATAAAGCTTCCATTATTGGGAAAGACTCCAAAATTGATTTAGCCGTACTCAAAATAGAAAGTTCTAATCTGCCCTTTTTAAAATTTGCAGATTCAGATAAAACTAAAATCGGCTCTTTTGTTATCGCTTTAGGCACACCTTTAACCAGCTATTTACAATCTACCGCTACTTTCGGCTTTATTTCCGCCAAACAAAGAAGATTAAGCAAAAATGAAGTTGAAGATTTTTTGCAAACAGATACTGCTTTAAATCCTGGCAACTCTGGCGGACCTTTAATCAACACAGATGGACAGGTTATAGGTCTCAATTCCAATATTATGACAGCTTCTTATCTGGAAAAAAGCTCGAGCGGACTAAGTTTTGCTGTTTCATCAAATCTTGTTAGAAAAGTTTACCGAAAAATTATTGAAAAAAAAGAACTTAACCTGCCTGTTTTAGGTATAGTTTTCTGTCCATTTAAGCAACATGCTAAAAACCATCTGACGATTGCTAAAATAATGCCAGATTCTCCTGCTGAAAAAGCAGGCATACAGACAGGCGATCAAATTCTCAAAATAAATGGTATAAAGCTATATACTTTTACCGATTTTAAAACCCAGATTTATTCTATGCAAAGAACTACTCTACCCTTAATTATCTCAAGAAAAAACAAAAAAATTAACCTATTTTTAAAATTATAATCAACTGTTCTGGCTGTCTTCTAATACCTTAAGCATTTGACAATATTTTAATATTCTTTGATATCCTTTAATAATTACTTTTTTAACAGGTTCTCTTCCTTCGCTTTCTTCAACAAATTTAATAACTCTTTTTAAATAATCGATCACACCTTCTAATTTTTTTTCAATTAAATATGTCTTTAAACGAAGCAGGCATTTTTCTCCATTTTCGCTTTTAAAAACAAAGTCTTTCATAAAAGCTTCAATTAAAGCATCTATAGCCAATTCTCTTTCTCGTGCTTTTATATACACCAAAAATATTTTTAAAAAAGCCTGTTTTTGATCCCATGAATCATCTGCTAATTGAATTTGTGCTTTTGCCTGCTGCAAAAGATCTAAAGCAACAGCCGAATTCTGTAAATCTATATATATTTCAGCTATTTCCGTTAAAAGCTCTACCTTTTCTGTTTGCTTTGAATTTTCCAAAGCATGATCTAACATAGCCAAAGCGAGTTCGGTTTTTCGCAATTGGGCGCAAAGTTTGTATGCTTGAAAAAAAATCTCAGGGTCCTTGAGTTCTTTTTTAGTTTCCTCGTCAAGATCTTCCCACCTGAACAAATCTACATTTTTCTGTAAAATTTCAAAAGCCTTGATCTCATTTCCTTTTTCCAGGTAAGCAAAGGCAATTTGGATTAAAATCCAATTTTTTTGATAAATATAATTATCTGTTTGCTTTGAATTTTCCAAAGCATGATCTAACATAGCCAAAGCGAGTTCGGTTTTTCGCAATTGGGCGCAAAGTTTGTATGCTTGAAAAAAAATCTCAGGGTCCTTGAGTTCTTTTTTAGTTTCCTCGTCAAGATCTTCCCACCTGAACAAATCTACATTTTTCTGTAAAATTTCAAAAGCCTTGATCTCATTTCCTTTTTCCAGGTAAGCAAAGGCAATTTGGATTAAAATCCAATTTTTTTGATGAATATAATTATAAGTTACACGGCCTTCTCCCTGAAACAAAACAATTGTTTCTGTAGGAGGAATAAGCAAAGCTCTTGTTAAGGCCCGATCCAAGTCTCCATTTTCAAAAAATTCATGCGATTCCTTAAATAATTTAAGGCCTGTTCGGTTTTTTATTTTGTTAAAAAATTCCTCATTTTCTTGAATTCTTTTTTCCTCGTCCGAGATTTTTGAAGTCTGCAATTTTGTTTTTTTAATTTGAGATTTTTGTATCTCAGAATTACTTATCTCCGCATTTACATTCGTATAAAATCCAAACAACAAAACACAGCAAGCCATTTTTTTAAAATTTCCTATTAATTTTATAAACTTAACCACAAAATTAACAAACATAACAATCTCCTAAAAAATTTAACAAAAAATATTATTACAATTTTTTCTTAAAATCTATTAAAAATTTTGTCTAATTAACTGCTAGTTTTTATCAAAAAAAACCCAAATTTTTAAGGAAGGGTTTAAAAAAACTAAGGTTTGTGAGTAGGCAGCTTTCTTTTAAGAAAAAAGATTCTAAAAATAGCTATAAAGCTAGAAAAAAGTTACATTTTTTTGCATTGTAAATTTAAATGCCAGCGTCTGGATTTTTTTACAAATTAGCACTGATGATTATCAAAAGCCACGACATCATCAGTATTGAGACGATGAATATTAAAGTAATGCTGCAGGAATTAAAGAATTTAGCCAGGACAATTAACGTCGTTAACTGGAGCATGTTTTTAATACGAATTAAGAATCGACAGAGATCTGAGTGCAGGAATAAACATTAAGGCCGCCGGTGCGTCGGTAAGCTTAGAAAGCTGCTAAGGTTGCTCAAAACTAGAAACCAAGAATCCCTCGCCTTTAGGCGAGGAAGGTTCAAGTATTACAGGCATTATTTTAATTGCATTCCTTGACCCCATAAACAAATCTAGGGGATTGCGTCATGTCATTTGTTCAACATTATTTGTTATTTAAGTCTCTTTATAGCATATTGTCTGCTCATTCCAAGGGGTGCAACCAATTCATATTCCCCCTGATGCTCTCTAAGAAAATCATCTACAGCTCGAATAACTTCAGACCAGTCTCTACTATAATCATCTCCAATTATATATCCGCCAACTTTTACTTTATAAAAATAATTATTTAGATCTAGCGTAACTGCTGCATATGTATGTGCTCCATCAACATAAACATAATCAAAATAATTATCTTCGAACATGCTTACAGCATCTTCTGATTTAAGTCTAATAATTTCAACATTTTTATAAGGTGCAAAAAGTTTACAAACATTTTCGTAATCTTCATCTCTAATTTTTTGTTTTTCAGGAGTCGGATTATTTTCGACTCTAGTTCGTAATCCATATTCCCACGGATCAATTAAATACAATTTAGAAGGTTGCGCTGGAAGAAGAACTTTATTTGAAAATATACCATAACATACGCCAATTTCAGCACCAATATCGCCTGGTTTAATTAATTTTCTAACATATTCTTCTCTTCCTATTTGTTTGCCTTGTTTATGAATAGCAAATAAATCATTGAGATCGTTACTAAAACTACATATAGTCAAAAAAATAAAAATATTACATAAAAATAATTTCATAAAAAATGACGGCATGGATACCCCTGTCTTTAGACATAGAAAGTAAATACCGACCCTCCGTTTAAGTTAAAAAAACTCAGATTTTTCCGATGGCTAAAATAAAACCACCATGAAACCTAAAAACCAGCAAATTCCTCTTCGCCAATGTTGGAAAGGCTTTTTAAGTTAGCAGCACCGCTCCTACCTCTTAGAACTTTTAACCACTAACAACAGAGCACAAGAGGCTAGCAGTCCTCACAGGACTTAGGCTAGTCAGCTAGAGCTGTATCCCAAGCTCCCATCTTTAGACATAAGGTAGCTGACAGAGACCTTGTAAATTATTAAGCAAAAAAGTATATATTTTTTTTAAAAATAAATAAAATTATTTTTTTGTTTCAAAATTTTTTTTAGTCAAAGTTGCCGGTTTTTAAATAATTAAAACCGAAATTCAAAATGACAATATTTTAGTTGTCGATAGCAGCATAAAGTTATAATTACATCCATAAACAGAAAACTTACAATTAAAAGATTACAGCTTAAAAGCAAAAATTATTTTTAATTGCAGAAAATGATGCTTTTACGCCAATTAGAATTTCAAAAGAAATGAATTTTAACATATTAAAGATCATTACTTATATCATTTATGATTTACAAAAGGGCCTTTGAAATTACTATATCTTCTTTCTACACCAGTATTGTCAAATTACAAAAAGAGATGGATTCAAGAACATAATCCAGAGATTGCTTAATATATCTAAAAAATATTTTATTTTTAAATTATTTTTTAAATTATATAAAAACATTGAATATTTCTTATTAATAGATTACAATCTATATATTATTTTTATAATAATTTTATTTTTATATGTCTAATCTTTCTAAAATAAATGCTGATCCTAAAATAGGGCCTCTTTATGTTAAACCGCTTAAAAAAGGTTCGAGAGTTCAGTATGCTCCTGAGCATGGTGAAACCTGTTCTTTGACAGACAGGATATTTCAAGACAACTCTAGCCTGCAAAGATTAAATAAAAAAGATTATATTTATAAAAATCCACACAAAACTAAGAAACTTCCGGATACGCTTTCAATTACTAAGAAATACTCCGAAATGATTGAAGAACATATTGAAAGAAGAGTCCTCTTTTTTTTTCAACAATTGATTGTTTGCTATCAGACGAAACTACATTTTGAAAGTATTGGCGCGCAAGTTCAAGGAAAGTCTGCAAGTAATATTTCTATGAAGGTTAAAGATCATCTGAAAAAACATGCCGTTCGTAATGCTGCTCATAGTAGTGGAAACCCTTGTTTGATTGCCTATAACAAGGCTAAGTGGGAAAAATATCAACAAGAGAAAACCTCTAAGCCGAACGGGTTTATTTTTCTTAAAGACACAGACTATTATAGAACATGCAATGCAACAATGAATATGCCTAAATGGATTAATGAGGCTGACCGGGAAATTGATGAAAAGAAAAAAGATTCACTTTTAAGAAAAAAAGGCGAGAAACTTATTAACCAAAGCGCCCAAGGTTTGATTTCCCCTGACAAGGGAATTGTTAAATATATTCAAAAAGCTTTAAAAGAGATTCAAAAAGCGCAACAACGATTGGAATCTAAAAATCCAGAGATTAAGAAAGTTTTAAATTATTATGCAAAGAACCTAAAACACATTCAAACGCAGATTAAGACACAATCATCTTTTTTGGAAAACTTTTTAAACCTTAAAATGGGGGTTCATCTACAAAATAAAAGATCAAAACATGTTATTTTGCAGATACGCTATGCAGCTATTCGCAATTGCCAGATCAATCAATCTGCTTTAATACAAAAAATAACAAACCTGCAAAAAAAAATACTAGCTAAAATTAAAAAAGAAAATGGGAATCGGCAACCAAATTATTTTTGTGCAGCTTTTAAAACAGTTTTCATTGAGCAAGCAAAAACAAATAAGAATAGGCAACGACTTGAAAAATTATTAAATTTTTCTTATTTTAATTTTGAAAAGCAAATACAGTCTCAAACAGGAATCTATAATAAAACTAAAGGTCTAATTGCTGTATATAGCGCTAAAATTAATTCTGTTGCCAAACAAATTATTAAAGAAATGAGAATTTTACGGGAAAAAGAAAAATTGGATCGTTCAAAAACTCTAAAAAAATTGCGCACGATGCAAAACTGGTCTCAAAAACAATTGGGGATGAAAATTAATCAGCTTTTTCCTAATGTAGCAGCAAGTCAATCAACAATCTCTAGAATTGAAAATCAGAAAAAACTGGTTTCTGAAAAAATTGCTATGGGGTTGAGCCAGGTGTTTAAGATTGATCTAGGATTATTTATGCCCTATTTTTACTATAATTGACAGCTCCCCATGGCTAAAGCCAGGGGATTCCTAATTCATCGAGAACAGCTTTACATCGAATTCTCGATGCCGAGTCTTCCGTTCTCTCCAAAGGCTAACCCCGCCAGCCCGACAGTTAAAATATTCTTAGCTGCATTAATATCTCTATCAAGTGTTTTCTTACAAGAAGGACACTCCCAGATTCTATTACCCAGCTTTAATCCATTGTGAATATGTCCGCAACAACTGCATCTTTTAGAAGAAAGAAAAAAACGATCGATTTCCAAAATCCCCCTTCCATACCACTTAGATTTGTACTTAAGCTTGCTAAAAAAATCCCCCCAGCTTGAGTCAGCTATGGATTTAGCTAAGTTCCTATTCTTCTGCATGCCTTTAACATTAAGGCTTTCAACTGCTATTGCTTGATTTTCGCATATTAGCTTTGTTGTTAGCTTATTGTTAAAATCACCATGATTATCTAAAATCTTTGCGTGGACTTTTGCCACTTTTAATCTTGCTTTCTTGTGTATTGAGGTGAGCCTGAGCTAAAACCGTCTGATGTTACGCAAACATCTTTAATCCCCACATCTACACCAACTGTTTTTTCTATTTTTGAAAACTCAAAAACTTGGTCCTCTACTGCAAATGACACGAAATATCTATCTGCACAATCTTTGGATATAATTACAGATGTTGGTTCTCCATTAAACCTTCTTGACCATCGTATATTTAAAGGATCTTGATTTTTCGCTATTATCAACAGACCGTTGGAAAAAACAAATCCAGATTTAGCATAGCGGACAGACTGCCTAGAATTTTTCTTCTTAAACTTTGGAGATAGCACTCTTTTGGCAAAAAAAATTGTAAAGGCTTTGTCTAAATTTCTAAGCGTTTACTGCAAAACAACACTTGATACATCGTTAAGCCAGCTCAAGTTTTTATCCTTTTTTAGCTCTTAAAAGTTCGCTAGTTTTGTGATAGTTAATCTTCTCATGTTTTTCGTAATATGCATCGGTTCGAATTTTTAAAAATCTATTGTAAACAAATCTAGAGCAGCCAAACGAATGAGCAAGCTGCTTTTTCTGCTCTTCTGTTAGGTAAAATCTATATTTATATGCGGAATTTACAATTTTCATTAAAATAGTAATGTAAAAAAAAAGATTTGATGCAAAGAGAAAAAGGCGGCTTATATTCCCATAGCTAAAGCAAGCGGTATTACGCCGTCGTTGATACAAATTTACACAAATATTGTTTAAAGCTAGCATCCAACATTCTTTAAATGTTTTGGCTTTGCATTCTCCTTTAAAGGCAAAGGTGGTTATGTTTGTTTGTATTAATTTTAATTAAAAAAACTAAAAACATCCAAATATTAATCCTGCAATTGTTGAATAAATAATTACTAAAACAACATATACTGCAGTTTTTTTTGTTCCCAACACTCCTTTCACCACAAACATATTTGGCAAACTTAAAGAAGGTCCGGCAAGCAGTAAAGTTAAAACCGGTCCTGAAGACATTCCTTTATTCATTAAAGCTTGCAGAATAGGAATTTCAGTTAGAGTAGAAAAATACATAAAAGCTCCAAAAACAGAAGCAATTAAATTTCCCATTAATGAATTTGTACCAACAAAATTTTCGATTATTTTTTGAGGTAATAACGGCATAATAAATCCAGCAATAAAAACGCCGATTCCTAAAAGCGGCAGTATCAATTTTGAAAAACTCCAAGTTTCTAAAAACCATTCTTTTATTGTTTCTTTATGAAATTTAAAAATCACTAATAAAACTATAAGCGTAGAAAAAACAAACATTAAAATGTATTTAATTACTTGATTAATTTGTAATCCATTAACTACTAATACACCAATCATTAATGCAAAAAAAATAAATATAATTTTTTGGGAAAGTTTTGTTTTTTTGCTTTCTTGCATAAAAAGCCCGCCTTCTTCACCTTTTTCCCTAAAAATCAAAGCCATTGTTAATCCGACAACAATGGATAATAAAACAGCTGAAACAGCTCTTGCTAAACCTATTTTCATACCAAGTACAGAGGTGGTTAAAAATATGGCAGCTATATTAATTGCCGGTCCGGAAAACAAAAAGGTAATTGCCGGACCTAATCCTGCGCCTCTTTTTCTGATACCTGCAAACAATGGTAAAATAGTACAAGAACATACAGTTAAAATAGCTCCGGAAATAGAAGCAATAGAATAAGAAATAAGCTTTTTAGACCGATGTCCTAAATACTTTAAAATTGCTTCTTTTTGTACAAAAGCAGCCATAGCGCCGGCTATAAACAAAGCAGGCACCAAACAAGTTAAAACATGTTTTTTAGCATAATCATGCAACAAATCAAAAGCTGAAAGTATAGAAGTTTTAAACCAGTCAGCATTAGAGGGTACAAAGTATAAAAAACTAAAAAGTAAAATGATCCACAACAAAATATTCCAGTCTTTTTTTTTCATTTATAAACCCATCAAAGTTAGAAGTTCCTGTTCATTTTTTACCATCCCGACCTTTATGACTTTATCATTAATTAACAAAGCTGGAGAACCCATAATTCCCTTTTCAATTAATTCATTAATATCTTTGCTATATTCAATTTCAGTATTTTTAGGAATTTTACCGTCTTCTTTAAGCTTCAAAATCATTTGATGAAGCTTTTCACATGTTGCGCACCCAGATCCAATAATTTTTATTTTCATAAAAAAATAACAACGTAAACAACCCTAATTTTAAACATAGAGAAGAAACGTTCCCCCTAGTTATTATTATTATTATTTTTACTTTTTTTTTAAACATTTTTTTTAATGAATGTTAGACTAAAGTACAGATATCCTATTTTTATCAATAGCGCACCGTAAAACTCAGTCCTTTAGGACTGGGATATAAGGTGCAAAATATTTCTTTCTTAAAAAGTTGA
>CAYXMS010000023.1:0-23768 GCA_964466185.1 uncultured bacterium | reverse complement strand
TTATATAGCTGAACTTTTATCTCAGAAGTCAATAAGAAAAGATTGGGAATGTTTAGGAGTAGATTTGCCGGCAGAACAACAACTTTGCGAATATTTGGAAAAAATGCCTTTAGTTCATAATTAATTTGTTTTTTTAAAATAAAAAACAAAATATTTTAACTATTCTTTTTCATGATACCCAAGCTTTTTTGAAAAAAAAAATTAAAAAAAAAGCTATTTTTAAAAAATTACTCTTCTAAATTTGAATTCATTTTCACAATAGCTCTTGTAACTTTACCTTTATCTAAATCTTTAAGCGCTTGATTAATCTCTTCTAAAGAATATATATGTTTAGTCAAAAGATCTAACTGCAGTTTTTTTTGGTCAATTAACTGACAATATTCAGCATAATGTTTATCAGGGAAGCTTTCCCCGCCCCAAGTTCCTAATATTTTTTTCCCAAGGTTCAGTTGTTTAGGATCTACATTCCATGTTTTTCCATGTTGCACATTGCCGACAATAACAGCAGTTCCACCTCTAGGGCGAACACTTTCTAAAGCTTGATTCATCACCAAAGCATTTCCGGTTGCTTCTATAGCAAAATCTAATTCACAAATCTTTTTAATCTCTAATACAGGATCACTTCGAGAAGCATCAATTACATGTGTTGCCCCCATTTTTTTGGCAATTTCTAATTTAAAAGAAGATATATCAATAGCTATAATAGGAAAGCATCCAGAAATAACAGCTCCCTGCAAAGCTAAAAGCCCAATGCCGCCACAGCCCAAAACCGCTAAACTTTGTCCTGCTTTAGGGCTTGCCATATGAAAAACACTGCCTAATCCAGTTGCTAAAGCACAACCAACCAGTGCTGCTTCTTTTAAAGAAACTTTAAAAGAAATCGGAGTAATTCTATTTTCACTGATAACGGCATATTCTGAAAAGGTTGTAATAGCCCCTGCATTTACTAATTTTCCTCCCCATTTATAAACAGACCCACAAACATCTTGGCCTTGGCCTTTAATCCAAGAAAGGATAACAAAATCTTTTGGTTTGATTTTTTTGACTCCTGGACCCACTTCTACCACTATGCCACTTCCTTCATGTCCTAAACAATGCGGAAGATAAGGATCTTTACCTCTTTTACCTTTCCATTCTAAAAGCTGGGTATGACAAACTCCACTATAGGAAATTTTAACTAAAACTTGTCCTGGTTTTAATTTAGGTATTTCTAATTCATCTATAACTAAAGGTTCATTATGAGCAACTAAAATAGCAGATTTACAACGCATATTTTTCATCTAAAAATTTGATTCAATTTTATTAAAAAAACTTTTTATTTTTTTATATAAAAAAGGAGCTATATATCCCCAATATTTCACACGTAAAAGCAATAAAAATAAAGTATAATTACCTAAGTGAGTCAATAAAGCTGATTGTTTAAAACCATTAACTATTTTTGTATTTTTTTCTTTAGACAACGTCTGAAGTAAAACTTTTAAAATCTTTAACTCCTTTTTTTTATCTGCTTTTAACGAATGACTATAAGATTCTGGACGAATCCTTAAAGCAGATAAAACTTCAGGTATATAAACAACGCCATGATTGATCGCAATTTTATGATTTAAAAACCAATCACTTAAATGTTCTAAAAAAATATTAAAACACCTATATTTTAATACAAATTCCCTTTTATATAAAGTAGAATGCCCAGGAATCCAAAAAGTTGTATTTTTAAAAAGATTTACTAATTTTTCAGAATCCAAAAAGATATTTTGAGATATCTTAAGCATTTCTTGTTTTTGCTCTATTTTACCATCAAATATCATATAATTAGACACACACAAGCCAGCTTGAGGATAAGCTTCAAAAGCTTCTATTGTTTTTTTAAAAAAACCAGGTAAAATTTTATCATCAGCAGCACAAAAAGCCAAATATTTACCTCTTGTTTGCTGTATACCAAAATTAACAGCTTTAAGAGATCCTAGATTTTTAGAGTGTTTGTAGAGTTTAATTTTAGGATATAATGTTTGATATCCTTTAATTATTTCTAAACTATTATCTGTAGAACCATCATTTACAATAATAACTTCGAAATCTTGGAAAGATTGTTTTAAAATAGCATCTAATGCCGTTGGTAAAAAATGAGCTTGATTATAATTTGGAATAACAATTGATAATATAGGCTCTTTCATTTTCCACTCTTACTAAAATATATTTGTAGGCACAATAATCTCTTTAACATTAAGCTGAAAAAGTCTTGCTAAAATTCCTCTTAGCGGTTGTTTAGAATTAATAGCAGTTGTAAAAACAACAGAATTCTTTAAATCTTTTATCTTTTTAGAATTAGTAATCTGTACAGGAAAATTAAGATAATATAGGCCATCTTTATTTTGATCATCATCGATGATGTTTTTAAGTTTGGAAAGACTTTTTATATAATAATGTTGAACAGGAAGCATTAAAGCTGCTCCAAACCCATATATTTGTTCATTTTTAAGTGAAAGAATCCTTTTATTTGCTTCTTTCATTGCAGCTTTAAAAAGATTATATTGAGCTTTGATTTCTTTAGCCGATAAATTATCTGCTATTTTTCTAAAATTCTCATGCGCAATCTTATTGTTTTTTTTACTTTTTTTAAATGCAATCATTAAAGCTCCCCAATGCCAAGGGTTCTCTTTAAAAGAAATAAGCTCTGCTCCAACTTCTTCAAGCATATAAAGAACAGAATGGAGTGTAAAATAATTTAAATGCTGATGAAAAATCTGATCAAAATGTGCTGTTTTGACTAAATATTCTAATCCAGGAAACTGGAATACAAATAAAGTATCTTTATGGGCTTTATTGATTAATAATTTAATTAGTTTTTTAGGGTCCTCTATATGTTCAAGAGTATGACTACTTACAACTAAAGAATCGTCTAAATCAATATTTTTGAAATCTAAATTTTCAACAAAATCACCAATCACATTTATTTTATCATCTTTAAAATCTGCAGTTTTTCCCTTCCAAATAGGATCAACTCCATACAGCTTTTCAGCATAATTTCTAAGATTTTTCAAAGTATAAAGATCATTACAACCAATATCCATAACCCTTTTAAACTGATTTTTAGGAACAACTGAGTTTATAAAATCTAAAAAAATATCAAGCGCTGTCATCGCAGAAGAACTAATCGAAGTTCTCGTAGCATAGTTATCTCCGTAAACTACTTTTGGATCTATAATATTCATAATTTGCCCATGCCCGCATTTTTGACAAAAACAAAACTCTTGATCTACAAAACCTAAACTTTCTGTAACTGGTTTTTTCACATATATCTCTGTCAAAGGGAACCTTGGCAAATCAATTAAAAGAAGAGAACTTTTTGCTCCACAAACCATACAATGAGTTCTTTTTTTAAAAGAAATATTTCTAAATTTATCAATATTAACCATCTTATTTACCGTTTTAATCTCTTGTCCAAAAAAAATGTCTGCTTTGTCCACCATCAACTGGCATTATAGTACCCTGACAAAACTTTGCTTGCTGAGAACAAAGCATTGTTACTATTGTTCCTATATCATCCGGTTCTCCAAATTTACCTAAAGGACAATATTGTTCTAGGTATTTTTCAGCATGTTCAGGTCTTTCTTTTAAAGCTTTTTCCCAATGACCTCCTTCAGTCAAAACAGCACCCGGCATCACACAACTGATAACAATTCCATCTTTTGCAAAAATCCTACCCATTGATCTGCTATAGGCGGTCATTGCCGCTTTTACAGTACAATGTGTAACAGGTCCATAATTCGCCATCCCCGCAGTAGAAGATATATTCACAATCCGTCCCCATTTATTTTTTTGCATTTCTGGAATTAACAGTTTTGAAAGTTCTATCATGACTTCAACATCAATTCTCCAAATCCTTCTCCAATCTGTAATAGAACATAAAGGATCTGTAATACCTAAAGTATCTCCAAGATTATTAACTAAAATATCAGGTAAACCGAAACATTGTTTTAATTTTTTAAAAACCTTTTCAGTAGATTCCTCTTTAGAAAAATCTTCTGTTATTAAACAGTGTCCAGCTTTTTTTCCACCTATTTCCTTGAACACTTTTTCTAAAGGTTCTTCAGTTCTAGAAACTAACGCAACCTTTACTCCTTCTTTCGCTAAATTAATTGCTATCGATCTGCCTATGCCTCTACCAGATCCAGTAACAAGTGCTTTTTTACCTTCTATTCCAAAGTCCATTACTGCCTTTCAATTTTTATTTCTAATCTCTTCTAAAAAAGCAAAGAATATTGGTTTTTTTATTAAATTAATAGATAAAAAAAGAAAGGAATTAAGAAAGCAGTTTATACATTTTATAACCGACTTAAAAATTGTCTCACCTGTTCTTTATTTTCTTCTGCTGGAGCCCACGGAGCAAACTCAACATCCTGTTCTTTAATAAAAGGTCCTGTATAGGTTTCATGATAAATAAGCCATTCAGAAACAGGCATTGGCATATGCCAAGCTCCATTAGCCATGCGAAATAAAAAAGGCGCTTGCTTAGCATATTCTTGTAAAATCACTTCATCAATAACTTGTCCAAAATCATTAAATAAAAATACTTTCATTTTACCCTCTACAATATGATAAGACTCACTTTTTTCTACAGGATGTCTATGGGGGGGCATAAAAGTATTTTTATGAAAAACAATTAACATCTCTTGAGTCTGATGTTCAATTGACTGGTGTAAACAAAGACGAAAACGCTTACGAGAAGAATCTAAAGCTCTTTTTTTTAAAAAAGATACTATTTCAGGAGTTACAATAGATATTTGTTCTTTATTAAAAATAGCTTCTACCATAATTCATACATTTTGTATTTTACTAAAATTTTCGTCTAATAATCTTACTTTTTTCCGAATAATCTCTTCAGGCATTGTATATTTCATCTTCAAAAACTTTTTAGAAAACAAATTATCAAGATGGTTTAAACGACCTCTCGGTTCTGAATATTGAATATTTGAAAATAATACCGGTTTATAACTCATTTGATTTCCATATTTACTATTGCTAATGACCATATCCGCCAATTCTGTACGCACAATAAAAGGATCGCTAGCAAAATGACATTTCTTAACAGATAGATTTTTAAAAATACCAAAAAGCCCTTCCGCTGTATCTTTAACATCAATTATCGAAAAAATATTATCTTTAGCCATTTTTGCATTTGGCTTAAGTAGAGTTTCATACATTAATTTAACAACACAACGCTGATTTAAAGACCAACCAACATTCCATCCTGTTCTTATAATACAGCTATTACCCTCTGCTTGAGTTAAATATTTTTCAATTTCATGTTTCATTTTTCCATATTCATTCAGCGGATTTAAAAAAGACTCTTCATGATAATTGCCGTTTTCGCCATCAAAAACTTCAACAGAAGACATAAAAACCAAACGCGCTCCTGCTTTAAATACATCATCAATTACCCTTTTAGTAGCAAAAAGGTTTAATTGCCGAGCTTGTTTTAAATTATTATAAATCCAAGAAGGATTGCTATAAGCAGATAAAAGAAATACTGTATCATTTTGATTAAGGTCTTTAATCACAGTGTTAATTGATTCAGTTAACATATTGAATTGAACTAAGTCTTTTTTAGGATTGCCATTATAAGTTCCAATAACTTTTTGATTTGTTGCTTTTGCGATCGAAAACAAATGACTGCCAATTAATCCAGAAGCTCCAATAATTATTATTCGCATAAATTTCCCATTAAAATTTTTGATTATTCAAAATAAATAAACTCATAATCACCTGTATAAACAAATTCTCGAAATAAAAATTCCCATTCTTCAGGAGAAAAAAAACATTCTCCGGTTAAAACCCAGCATTGTAAATTAAAAAGCTCTTTCTCATTGCGATAAGCTTCTACTTCAACAAACTTTTTTTTGCCGACTCTTTCAATTTCTTGTAAAGCAACTTTACATCCCGGTAAACGCAAATTATGTAAAGTATTAATAGAAAAAACCAAATCAAATTCCTGATCTTTATAAGGGAATTTATCCTGTGCTTTATGCACAAAAAGATTGTTCTTAATTTCTTCTTTTGCTTTCTCTATTGCATATTTTGAAATATCAAACCCAACCACCTTACAATGGGGGAGTAATTGAGTAAATTCATAAAGTAAAAACCCTTTTCCACAACCAACATCCAAGATTTTAGCATCGTCGGCAAGATTATAATGCTTTATTAATTGTTTTGCTACAGCTGCCCATCTTCCATCATACTTAAAACCACCATATCCAGTACGTCTATCTCCATCCCAATATTCAAAATCATATTTTTTAGCTAGGCACATACACTGGATTTTATCGTCCATCATACGTCCTATGTAATCTCTTTTAGTAGCCTTATGCAATTGATTAATCACATTAATCGCTTTACCCATTTTTTATCCTAAATTATTAAATAATTTTTAATTATAAACAATTTTCTCTTATTGAAAAAGAATTCTTTCTCAGATTAAAATGTTAAAAAAAATCGTACCAATGAATAGAAACATATCAACCAATGATTTCACAGCATTATCAAAACAAATTCGTTTTGAACTAATCAAAATGTCTCATTTTGGAAAAGCCGCGCATTTAGGATCATCACTTTCATGTGCAGATCTAATAATAGCTCTTTATTCTTGCTTTTTAAAAATTGATCCTAAAAATCCAAAAGACCCCCTTAGAGATAGATTCATTTTAAGCAAAGGTCATGCTATTTCTACATTATACGCAGTTTTAGCTTATAACCATTTTTTTCCTAAAAAATGGCTTTCTACCTTTAATCAGAACGGTTCTTCTCTTCCAGAACATCCCTCTCCAAATTGTGTACCTGGATTAGAAGCTGCTACTGGCTCTTTAGGTCATGGCCTTTCAATTGGGATTGGACAAGCTTTAGCCGGAAAAATTACAAAACAAGACTACAAAGTAGCAGTGCTTTTAAGCGATGGAGAATGTAACGAAGGGACTATTTGGGAAGCCGCTCTTTTTGCCCCTGCAAAAAAGTTGAATAACATTATTGCCATTATTGACTTTAATAAATGGCAAGCAACAGACAGAAGCGAAAAAGTTATGCAATTAAGCCCCCTAAAAGAAAAATGGGAAGCTTTTGGTTGGCAAACCTTTGAAATTAATGGACACGATTTTCAGGAAATAGAAAAAACCTTGTCTTTGATTTTAAAAAAACAAAAAAAACCAGTTATGATAATAGCCCACACTACAAAAGGAAAAGGCATTTCTTTTATGGAAGACGACAATAATTGGCACTACCGAATTCCAACCCAAAAAGAACTTGAACAAGCTAAATTAAAATTAGGACTTTAAAATGAGAAATGCTTTTGCTGAAGAGCTAATAAAGCTAGCAACACTTGACGAAAGAATAGTTCTTCTTTCTGGAGATATTGGCAATCTTCTTTTTGATCCTTTTAAAAAAAAATTTCCTAACCGTTTCTATAATTGCGGTGTAGCCGAAGCTAATATGACCGGCATTGCAGCAGGGCTCGCTTCTTGTAGATTTAGACCAATCACCTATACAATCACACCTTTTAATACTACTCGCTGCTTAGAACAAATTAGAAATGATTTATGTTATCATAACCTTCCTGTCATTGTAGTAGGAGTCGGATCAGGACTTTCCTATGGATCTCTTGGCGGCTCTCACCATTCTTGTGAAGACATTTCTTTCTTAAGAACACTTCCTAATATGAAAGTTGTCTGCCCAGCAGATGCTTATGAAGTAAGACAACTCTTATCGGAAGCCTTAAAACAAAAAACTCCAGTTTTTTTAAGACTCGGAAAAAAAGGTGAACCATTAGTTTACAAAAAAAAACCAAACAGCCTAATTGGAAAAATAAACATCTTAAAAAAAGGCCAAGATGTCACAATTATTGCAACTGGCAATATGGTTTTTTCCGCTTTAGAAATTGCTAACATTCTAGAAAATAAAAATGTTTCAGTTCAAGTAGCAAATATGCATACTATTAAACCTTTAGACCATACGCAACTCAAAGACATTTTTACTAACAGTCCACTAGTTGTTTCTTTAGAAGAACATTCTTTAATTGGAGGGCTTGGTTCTGCTTTAGCTGAATGGCTTGTTGATCATAACATTTCTACTAAACTTCTGCGTTTTGGAACTCCAGATGCCTTTCCATCTTTTTTAGGTTCTCAAACTTTTTTAAAAGACCACTTTGGATTAAGCATCAAAAAAATTAGCCAAAAAATCTGGGATCAAATATGTATACTCGAAAAAGCACCTCTATAAAAAAAACCATCATAGGAATTGATTTCGATAATACAATAGTGCGATATGATGATCTTTTTTACAAAATCGCTTCAAAAAAAAAGTTAATTCCAGAAAATATTGCAAAATCAAAAGCTTCTATTAGAGATTATTTGCGAAAACAAAATCAAGAAGATGTTTGGACAGAGCTGCAAGGATATATCTACGGAACAAAAATGGAATTGGCAACATCTTTTCCAGGTGTTACTCAATTTTTTAAAACTTATCAAAAATCAAATAAAATCACGCCTTTAATTATTTCCCATAAAACACGCTACCCATACTTCGGTCCCAAATATGATTTACATAAAGCGGCTAAAAAATGGATTCAAAAACAACCATTTTTTCAAAAAACAATTTCAACCTTTTTTGAACCAACGTTAGAAAAAAAAATTTGCTCTATCAAACTTTTAAAGTGTAACTGGTTTATAGATGATCTTCCAGAACTGCTTTTAGAAAAAAATTTCCCTAAAAATACGCAGAAAATTCTTTTTGACCCCGATCATCGTTTCTCTGAAAACCCTGAATATATTAAATTTTCTTCTTGGTTTGAAATTATTAATTTTTTTTCTGATATATGTTAACACTAAAAAAGATAGAAGATTTTTTAGGATATAAACGATCTTTTTTTAAAATTAAAAAATTGACTGGTGGTGCTAACAACCAGGTTTTTAAAATTAATTTAAAAAATCAATCTTTCATTTTAAAACATTATTTTCAAAACACTTTTGATCAAAGAAAAAGACTGCAATCTGAATTTGCTTTTTTAACTTTTGCTTGGAAAGAACAAATCAAATGCATCCCTGAGCCTTTAAAATACGATGAAAAGAACAACCTAGCACTTTATGGTTTTATAGAAGCTAATACTTTTTCTGTTAAAAATATTAATACAATAGCATTAAAACAAGCAGTTTCTTTCTTTTTAAAACTAAATCAAAATAAATCCCTTGCAGATCATCTACCCCCCGCTTCAGAGAGTTGTTTTTCTTTAAGCGATTATTTCTTGCATGTAGAAAATCGTTTTGAGAAATTTTTTAAATTAAAACCTCAAAATCCTCTTCAAAAAAAGGTACGCTCTCTTGTTTGTCAAAATTTTTTGAAAAAATGGAATGAAGTAAAAACAGAAGCGCTTAAAAAAATCGAAACGAATTCTTTTGATTTACATACAACAATCAAGAAAGAAAATTTATGTTTAACTCCATCTGATTTTGGTTTTCATAACGCTCTTATTGATCAAAATCAAAAAATTTTCTTTATTGATTTTGAATATGCCGGTTGGGATGATCCGGTCAAAACAACCTTAGATTTTTTCTGCCAACCAAAATATCCAGTTCCTGAAAAATACTTTTCTTTATTTTCTAAAGCCATTGCTTTTTCTATTAAAAACCCCGATGAATACTTTAAAAGATTATCTATAGCCAAACCACTTTGCCAGTTTAAATGGTCTTTTATTCTAATGAATAGTTTTTTAAAAACTGGCAATACTAGAAGAAAATTCTCTAAAAATAAAGAAAATCTAAAAGAACAATTAAAAAAAGCCTTAACTTTAGTAAACCACATCGAAACCTCTGCCAGCTATTTTAAAAAAAGAATTATTTAAGAAAAAAAACAAATTCATATACTTAATAATGTTTTTCTTCAACCCTTAAGGAAAAAATTCAAATGACTCAAATCAAAAAAAATATTTTTAAATTTCTAGAAATGAAAAAAAAGAATATTCCAACCGCTTGGATTACTGCTTATGATTATCCTTTTGCAATCGCTGCTGAAAACTCTGAGGTAGATATGATCTTAGTAGGAGATTCTGGAGGTATGGTGCAACTGGGCTACAAAACGACTAATCCTGTAACCATGGATGAAATGATTCATATGGCTAAAGCCGCTAGGAAAGGAGCTCCAAATACTTTTCTAATTGGTGATATGCCTCAGGGATCATATGAAGTTTCTGAAAAAGAAGCCGTCAAAAATGCACTAAGATTTATTAAAGAAGCCGGCTGCGATGCAATCAAATGCGAAGGTGGAACAAGAATCTTTTCTAAAGTTAAAGCTATTACTGATGCGGGTATCTTAGTAATGGGTCACTTAGGATTAACCCCTCAAAGCACACAATCTTTTGGCGGATATAGAGTACAAGGAAAATCAATTGAAAACTTCGAAAAAACCGTTGAAGAAGCTTTCCTTTTAGAACAAGCTGGTGTGTTTTCTATTTTATTAGAAGCTATGCCTCAAGAACCAGCCGGTAAAATCACCCAAAATCTCAATATTCCTATTTATGGCATAGGAGCTGGCAATTTAGTAGATGGACAATTACTGATCATGCATGACCTTTTGGGTTTTTATCAAAACTTCCGCCCTACTTTTGCTAAATGCTATATACCTGAAGTATTAGAAGATTTTGCTTTAACTCTTTCAAAAATTACTGATCTAAAAGAATATGGTCGGAAATTAAAAAAAGATGGATTTCTTTTATTAGCTGAATTAGCCATCAAAAAATATGTAAAAGAAGTGAAAACTAAAAAATTCCCAACAACGAATTATTCTTATCCTATAGACGATCAAAAACTAGAAGAACTTAAAAAATCAAAATACTGGAAAAAAACTGTTAACAAAAACTCACTACAACCCGCTAACATTTAAAAATATGAAATTAACAGATTTTGTAGCTGAATTCTTGGTAAATCAAAAAATTCATGAAGTTTTTGGATTAACTGGCGGAGCTGTTGTTCATTTTTTTGATTCTCTAAATAAAACTGCTGATATTAACCCTATTTTTACTCATCATGAACAATCCGCTGCTCTAGCGGCTCAAGCATATGCTAGAATTAATAAAAATTTAGGAGCAGCAATTGTGACAACCGGTCCTGGTTGCACAAATGCTATAACTGGAACTCTAGCCGCTTGGCAAGATTCGGTTCCTTGTTTATTTATTTCAGGACAAGCAAGGTTTGAACATACTACTCAAGGAAAACCTGTAAGACAAATCGGAACACAACAACTAGACATCGTTCCCATCGTTTCTTCAATTACCAAATATGCTATTACCTTAGAAAATCCTAAGATGATTAAATACCACCTACAAAAAGCTGTTTATTTAGCTAAAAATGGCCGCCCCGGACCCGTTTGGATAGATGTTCCTTTAAATTTCCAATGGGCTGATATAAACCCAGACAAACTAACCGAATTTCAACCACCAAAAGAACAACATCTCAAAATAAAAGATCAAAAAATAAATAAGATTTATGCAGAAATTAGCAAAGCAAAAAGGCCTTTATTTTTGTTGGGTCATGGCATTAGACTCGCTCATGCAGAAAAAGAAATACATTCTTTAATCAACAAATTACAAATTCCTTTTGTCACCAGTTGGGGATCCGCTGATCTTATACCAACCGATCATAGGCTTAATGTTGGAAGAATCGGCATCACCGGAACAAGAGGAGGAAATTTAGCTGTACAAAATTGTGATCTAATAATCGCTGTTGGTTCTCATTTAAGCCTACAACTAACAGGTGCTAATTATAAAAACTTTGCAAGAAAAGCTAAAAAAATCGTCGTCAACATTGATAAAAACCAGTTAGACAACCTAACAATACCAATTGAATTTTCTATTCATTGCGATGCTAAAGTATTAATTCAGAAACTTTTAAAAAAAACAAAACACATACAATCAATAGACTTTTGGTTAAATAAATGCCTCCAATACAAAAAATACAATCTTTATCAAACTTCTTCTGATAAATATGTAGATTCTTATGGTTTCTTAACCACTTTATCAAATTTATCATCTGAAAATGATGTTATTGTCGTAGATGGAGGAGGAACTGCTTTATATAATTCACATCAAGCTTTCAGATTAAAAAAAGAGCAAAGATTAATCTGTTCTACAGGCATTAGCGCAATGGGAACAGGACTTCCAGAAAGTATTGGGGCTTGTTTTGCAAACAAGAAAAAACAAGTCCTTTGTTTAATTGGAGACGGCAGCATGCAATTAAACATACAAGAACTACAAACTATTTTTCATCATCAGCTACCAATAAAAATATTTGTTTTTAACAATTCTGGATACTTAGCCATTCGTCATACTCAAAATGGCTTTCTTGAAAAAAATTATGTAGGTTCTTCTTTCCAGGGAGGACTAAGTCTTCCTAATTTTTTAAAAATAGCAAAGGCTTATAAAATCAAATGCTTTCAAATTAAAAATCACTTAAATATTGAAGATAAAATTAAAAAAATTCTACAAATGAAAGCGCCTGTTATCTGTGATTTATTGCTTTCAAAAAAACAACCTTTAATTCCAAGCCTTGGCTTTACAAAAACCGCTAAAGGCACTTTTATCTCAAAGCCTTTTGAAGACATGTCTCCTTATCTTAGTCGAGAAGAATTTAAAGAAAATATGATAATAGAATCTATTTAGAAAACTCAGGTCTTAAAATTATAAAAAACCTGTTTCTTAAATTTTTTCCACAATAATATAATCCAACTTAAAGAAAACAGATTAACAAATAAATAACTCAATGCAATTAATTCTAAGTTTTTTTGATAACTATAAAAAATTAAAAAAGAAGCAATTAAAAAAGCCGTTACAACAGATACAGATAAAAGCGGTTCTGTCTTATACGATCTCAAATAAACAGAAAAAGGAATCCCTATGCAACTTAAAAAATTGCCTATTACAAAATATTCTAAAACAGGAGAGGAAATCATTCTCACATTAAAAATATAAAAACCAAAAAATCGACCTAAATGCACCACACAAATAAACCCTAAAGATCCAATCAAACACAATCCTACTGTAATCCAAAAAACTCTAAAAAAAAGAGCATCTCTTTCTAAATTTTTATTTTTTGCTAAAAGAGTTCCAAATAGAGGTAAATAAGAATTTAAATAAATTATACTAAAATTAGTAATAACCCCTACTAAAAATAATAATAGTCCTATTTTACCAGCCATAACCGATCCAAAAAAATAAAAAATAATAGGATTGAAAAGATTAAAAGCAACAAAACTAGAAATATAACTAACAGCTATTCTCCATTGCATTGGTAAAATTTCTTTTTTCCAAGGAATTTTTATAACTAGTTCCTTCCTTAAAAAAGTTTTAAAAAAAGCAAAAAAACGCATTTTTAAAAAACACACATTCCAAATAAGGCATAAACTTAAACTCACTACATTAACCCATAAATTAGCACCTAAAAATATACATAAACAATTAACAGAACCCCAAATCAAAGAATAAATAAAACGGTAATAAGCTACTTCATTTTGTTGAGAACAACCTTCTAAAAGAGCCCAAATAGGCACAAATAAAAAAATCAACGAATTAATTAAACTAATCATCAACCACGGCATTTTCCAATTAATAAAAATCGTTTCTTTTAAATCAAAGAATAAAAAACCACCAAAACTTAAAATCAAAAAAAGAAATAAAGCTGCAAAAAAATACCATTTAAAAATTAGTCTTGCAAAACTAACAAGCCTTTTTAAAGCTTGCTCATTACCTATAACCCCCAACTTTTTGTCATATTTTAATAAACTCCATTCGTGCGAAGCAAAATATGTTATAATTGATCCCAATCCCAATTCTAAAAAAACTTGAAAAGTCAAAAGAGAGTTAAAAGTATAGTAATACCCCTGCATTTCAGCAGAAAAATGGCGCATGATTAGAATGATCTGCAAAGGCCCAAAAAGAGCTGCTACTGCCTTGGCGCCAAAAGAATTAAGCAAAGCCTTTTCTAAACCAAATTTAGCTAAAACGGGGCTTTTAAAATTCAAAAGATTTTTAACTTTTTGTCTAATTCCTATTTTCACTATTTTAAGCCTATGAACATATTAAGAATTTTTTTTCAGTATTGAAAAAATTATATGCAACCCATTTAACCGTATCCGCCAGTCCTTTTTCAATAGAAATTTCCAAAGGATAGTAATTTTAATGGTATTTTTCAAAAAACTCTTTTGAAGGCTAACAACAAAAAAGCTATCAGCTTAAGCTGATAGCTAATTTACAAGTAAAAAACTAATTAAAAACTTCGGTTCAAGAAATGCTGACACCACGTAATTAAAAAAGCTTAAAGATGCTCTTCTTTAACCGCGCGTTTGAAAAGAGATATGACGGCTTCTTCCGGCGACAGGCCTTCATATAAGATCTTGTAGGTAGCCTCGGTGATCGGCAGAGGGATATTCAATTTTTTACCTAGCTCATAAGCTGATACGCAGCTATATGTTCCTTCTACAGCCATCCCGATATTTTTTTTGGCCTCTTCCATACTCTGTCCTTTAGCAATCAACTTACCGAAACGATAGTTACGGCTTAAGGTGGAAGAGCAAGTTACAAACAGATCGCCCAACCCGGAAAGGCCGAAGAGGGTTTCTTTTTTACTGCCTAAAGCTGAGGCCAATTTACCCATTTCATGCAGACCGCGGGTCATAAGTGCTGCTTTTGTATTATCGCCGAAGCCGAAACCATCGGAAATAGCGCAAGCGATGGCAATAATATTTTTCATAGACGAGCCGAATAAAACGCCTCTGATATCGCTATTGGGATAAATCCTTACAAAATCGCAGCTAAAAGCTTTTTGAATTAGATTAACCAGCTTAGGATCGAAGGCAGAAGAAACTACTGATGTAGGCAAAGATTTAATCACTTCCTCTGCGTGGGAAGGGCCGGACAGGCAGCCGATTTTAGCCTGATTTTTTTCTGTAAAGATCTCTAAGAGCACATCGCAAAAAAGTTTGCCGCTGCCCTGTTCTATACCTTTAGAAGTAATCACAATCGGCGGCAAGTTTTTATCTGTAAAAATGGTTTTAATTTGCTCAAAAACAGGACGGATACCTGCTGAAGTAACGCTTTCTACGATCAGCTCAGCCCCTTCAACAGCTTTTTCTATATTCTCTACATATTTAATAGAATCTGGAATTGTAAAATTATCCAGTTTTGGATGTTTTCTGGTTTTATTTAATTTTTCTATCAGTTCCGAATTACGATCCCAGACTGTCACCTCATGTCCATTTTCAGCTAAAAGATTAGCCAAAGCAGTGCCCCAGGTTCCGGCTCCCAAATATCCAATTTTCATAAAAAATAAAAACCTTTAAATAAAATGACTTGTTTAAATCCAATTAATCAATGATCTAAAAGATCAGCAATCAAAAAAACCTGTTTTATTTTACCATAAAAGCGACTCCTTTTGAAGTCCTTTTTATATCTATATATTAAATATTTTATTATATTATTTATTTGTTAGGATAATTCTCGAAAATCCTCGGTAATTTATTGCCGAGAGGATATCACGCAAGACAGCTTTGATTTAAAAATAAATCTGATCTTCAGACTGTAAAAATTTTTTTTCAATTTCCGCTAAATCCTGGGGGCTTTTTAAGGGAGCAAAACATTTTTCCTTCGGATATAAAACAACCCCTGCTTGATCTGCATAGTCCAAAACATCAAAAATAAATTTTTCCTGCTTATATACTGGAATCTTTTCTTCTTTGCCTTTTTTTTCAACAATGATATTTTTCAAGATTTTATATGTCGGCAGGTCAAATTTATGTTTTTCAATAAAAGACACATTAAATAAAAAAAGAGCGCTGTTAACGTAGCCACTATTATGATTTTCTTTAAAAATTTTATTTGATTTACCTATATTTTCCTTGTTAGTTTGCAGTTTTTTTTTCAAATACAAATACTCTATAATTTTCAATTTGCCGTTTTGCTCCACCAAAACGCCGGTATTTTCCAAGCCCTTTTCTTTTTTTAAAGCAATTAAAGAGACATCCCTTTGATGTTTGACATGAAAACCTAAAAACACAGGATCCAGCGGTTCGCAAAGCGGATTATCTACAGGCGCTACTTGCAGATATTTAATTTTTTGTTTTTTTAAAAAATCTAAAATAAAGGACTTTTTCAGCCCTTGAAAAAAAACACCATTACCGCTGGGTCCCTGTAAAATTTGATTTTTTGCATCTTTTAAAACTTTTTCTTTTAGATCTAAATAAGGCAGATCTTCCTGCACAAAAAATAAAACCTGTTTCTTGTCTAACCCAAAAAAATTATGTTTTTCAAAAAAAACCTTAGTCTGTTTTTCATTTTTAGAAGAGACCATCAAAATAAAAAAAACAGAACTCAAATATTGATTTTCGATTCTCAGCAATTTTTTAGCAAATAACTCAAACAAAGACTTTTTGCTTTGCAGGGTAATTTGAAACATGCCTTTAGGGCCGCTAAAACCCAGCCTAGTTCCTTCCCCTCCCGCTAAAAGGGCAAAAGCCGCTTCTTTTTTAAACAGGGTCTTTTCCCCTATTTTTCTATCCTCCAACGAACATTTCTCTACTTTTTGCCAAAGCTTAAAATCTTGAAAATCTACTTTTTCCACCAAAGAAATTCCTTTTTTTTCTGTAACTGCTATTAATTACCATTAGCTATTATTTCAAATACTGATTTTTATTTTGAACTTTTAAAGGTTTAAGGCAAAAGTTTATTTATAACTTTTTGTGCTGAAATCTTTTGCAGTCTGCCCCTGACAGTTAAAGGAATATGTTTCAAAGAGGGATTGGGCGAGGGCACTTTTTGTTTTAAAATTCCTTGCACATCATTCCATAAAGAAACAATCTTAATAGGAAAATCAACATCCAAATAGTAAATCAAAGACAAGATTCCGCCATCCGGCAAAACCAGATAAGAACATTTATTTTTAATGATAGAAAGCATTTGCAGAACAGTAGTTTTGCCTCTCAGGTCAATAACATTTTCAAAAGACACTGCAGCATCTTTTTCCAGACCGAAAAGCAAAACCTTTAAATTAGAATGTGTTTTTAGTTGCTGAAAAAGTCTATTCCAGTTTTCAACTGGCCAATCCCGCCACAGGCTATGGCCCGAATCGGTTTTTATCTGCACTCCGACATATTTTGCATTTTCATCTAATGAAAATCCCTGATAAAAAGTATCAAAACTAGGATGCCATTTTAAACGAGGCACAATTTTTCCGAGCTGCCATTTGACCCAATAAGTGGGATCTGGATTTTCAATGACCACATCAAAGTTTTTAACTGCTATATTCATACAGTCTAAGGCCTCTTGCAGATTCACCGGCTGGCGCCGCTTCCAAATGGAAACAGGTATATACTTTACTCCTTCCAACAGCAAAAAACCCTCTTTCAAAGCCTCTCTTCCTATAAAAGTAATCTCGGCATTAGGGATATATTGCCTAATACGTTTGATCATGGCATAAAGGCCCAGCGGCAAATCTCCCAAGCCCCGGTTCCAAACCAATAAAAATTTTTCGGCTCGATTTTCAGCTGCCTGTTTGAGCAATTTTTCAAACGGATTTTTTTGAAATTTACGCAAAATAGTTTTAAACATACAAGGTTTCCAAATTAGCGCCGGCCAATATTTTTTCAACAGACTCGGCTACTTTATCGACTGTTATTTCTTCCATACAGAATTTATCTTTTGAACAGGTTCTTTGATAGCAAGGGCTGCAGTCTTGTTTCTGATAAATGATTTCTGCAAAAGGATCATAGACAGGCCCTGTGAAGACCGGACTGGTAGAACCGAAAAGAGCAATCAGCGGTTTTTCCAAAGCAGCGGCCAAATGCATCGGCCCGCTATCGTTAGTAACCATAAGATCAGACAGGCTTAAAATAGCCATCAGCTCTCTAAGGCTAGTTTTACCTACCAGATCAAACATATATTTTTTTATTTTTTCAGGAAAAGCCTGTTTTATCTGCATTTGCCCTTGAAAACTTTTATCTCCTAAAAAAATAATGTAAGCATCCCGCTTTAACAGTATTTTCAGCATCAAGTCCAAATAATTTTGCAAAGGCCAGCATTTAGCAGGGCCGAATGCTGCAAAAGGAGAAAAAGCAATAATCTTTTTATTTTTCAGTTGTTTTTTTTCAAGGCCTAAAATTTTTAAGGCTTGTTCTTTTTCTTCTTCCAATATATAAATTTTGGGCCTCGGGAATGTAACCGTAAAATTTAAAGGAGATAAAATCTTTTGATAGGAAGCGCTTTGATGCTGCTGTTTTTTGAAAAATTCAACCTTCAAATTTAAAAGCCAAAAGCGCCAATCTGAAGCATAGCCCAATCTATTTTTCACTTTGCCCCTAAAAAAATGCCAGGCAGACGAAAAAGAATTTGTCAGAAGAATGCCCAAATCAAATTTTTCCTGTTTTAATTTTTGATGCGAGCTATCTTCAAATGACCATAGCCTATCCAAATCCGGATCCTGCTTTAAAACTTGTTTTAAAGCTTTTTTTACCAAAACAGTAATTTCTGCTTCCGGATAAATTTTTCTTACAGCTGCCAACACCGGTTGCGCCATTACCAGATCGCCAAGCCAATTAGGAAAGCGAATAATAATTTTTCGCATAAAATTTAAATCTTGGCCCTTATTTTATTTTTTTTCAGACAAAATTTTTAATAAAAAACAAGGATAATTATTTACATTTATCAGTTTATTGGCAAGAAAACCTGCTTTCTTTAGTTATTAGTAATTTTCGTGTTATTCTTTTTCGTCTTGTTTAGTTTTTAAGCTTTTTGTATGTTAAAGAAAAAATTAATTCTCTATTTATACATGTCTGAAAATATTATTATGGGCATTGATCCCGGCACCAGAAAGGTTGGCTATGCTTTTATCAAAAAAAATAAAAGCCAGATCGAGCTTTTAGATTTCGGAATAATCCGTCCGCCTGCTACTTTGCCTTTGCTGGACAGGCTATTTATTATTTTAGATGCTCTAAAAAAACTATCGCTGCAATTTCAACCCGGCGTTTTAGCCATAGAAAGCCAATTTGTAAAAAAAAATGTAGAGATTGCTCTGAAATTAGGCATGGCCAGAGGCATCTCTATCGCAGCTGTTGTTAATTTACAAAAAATACCTGTGTTCGAATATGCACCCAAAAAAGTAAAACTCGCAATAGTCGGCTCCGGCGATGCTTCTAAAATGCAAGTACAGAAAATGATCCAAAAACTGCTTTTGCTATCCGAACTTCCCAAAGAAGATGCCGCGGACGCTTTGGCCATTGCTATTTGCCATGCTTTTCAAAATTTAACCCTGGGAAAACAGCTTTATGTATGACTATTTAAAAGGAAAACTTGTTTTTTTCGGACAAAATAAAATCACTTTAGAAGTCAATGGCATCGGCTATAGTCTGCTTGTGCCGTTCAATGTTTTTTCCCGCCTGCCAAAAACCGGAAGCGATGTATTATTTTTTACTACTTTAGTAGTAAAAGAAGATGCGCATATCCTGTTTGGTTTTTTAGAAAGAAAAGAAAAAGAACTTTTTGAAACTTTAATCGCTCTTTCTGGCATTGGACCGAAAACAGCTTTAAATATTATCGGCCATATCAACTATGATCATTTCTTTTTGGCCCTGTCTAAGGGCGATGTTAAAGCTTTAGCTAAAATTCCAGGCCTAGGCAAAAAAAGCGCGGAAAGGCTTTTTCTGGAAATGCGCGGCAAATATAAAAACTTAACTGAAATTGATCTTGGTTCAAAACCTATCGAGCAAGGTCCTTCTTACGATGCTATTTCTGCTCTCATGAACCTAGGATATTCTGCTAAAAACGCTCAGCAAGCAGTAGCAAAGGCTTTAGAGTCTCTAGAAAAAGCCAAAAAAGCAAAAGAACTCAAAGACCCAGGGAAAATCATAGCTCTGGCACTAAAAAAAACTTAAATATTCAGTCTCATTGAGAAAGAAATATTTTGCACCTTATATCCCTGCCCTAAAGGACTGGGTTTTACGGTGCGCTATTGATAAAGCTCTGATGTCAGATTAAATTGGCTTTGACTAGGTGTTAAATTCCGTCTTTTAACCAATGTTACTAAAGTCGGTTCTGTATCAGCCGCATTATATTTTAATCTTAAACCGGCTTCATCATAAAGCAGGCAAATAAAATTTCCAAAAATAGGTATGAACTCAATCATGGCCCGACCTAGATTTGCCATACCATGGGAAAAAAATCTGATGGCATTAAGAATTTTTCTTTTATGTAAAAGCACTTCTCTGGAATAACTTTTAAAACTAATTCTATTTTCCAATTTATATCTATTATATACATCCCTGCTGAAATACCCCGTAAAATAAAGGATATTAAAAATTAAACGCACTGATCCTTCGATCACAATAATTAGTCCCTGATATGCACGATAAACTGCTGAGAGATTGGAAATCGCCGGCAAGTAGCCGGCCCCATTTAAAGCCAGCTCAGAAGAGATTAAGTTTTTTTCTCTTCTCAGCGAATCCTTAGGAGAATGTACAAGCATTATACCGCTATTATACGAATCCCTCCAGTTTTGGGCATAGACAAAAGCTTCGGGCAATTTGACTGTTAATCCAGACATAAAAAAAACCTATTAGCAAAAAATTTTAAACTTAAATTTTAAGAAAAGTCAAAGAAAAATTTCACTATATATTTTAAAAAAAATTTAAACCTGAAAAATAAATCTCAAAGCAGTATAATGCCAAGACTTAAACAGTATTAATTGAAAAATGTTTAATATTTAAAGATTGATAACTATTTTTAATTCTTATTTTCGGTTTTAAATATTTGTTATTCGCAAATTTTTAATGTTTATATAGTATAATTTTTTTTAGGTTTATGAATTTTATTTATAACTTCGACCAGCAAAAAGACACTATTGCCGCTATTTCCACTCCTCCTGGAGAAGGTGCGATCTCTATTATTCGCATTTCAGGACCCCAGGCAGCAGAAATTATAGATCGGATATTCAGTAAAAAATTATCCCAAAAAACTTCCCATACGGTACATTTCGGCAAGATCATGGAAACCCCTGATAAAGAGCTGGATTCGGTTTTAGCTTTTTTAATGAAAGCTCCCAAATCCTATACCGGCGAAGATCTGGTGGAAATTAACTGCCATGGAGGACAGCTGATCACTCAAAAAGTGCTAAAAAAAATCTTAGAAACAGGAGCGCGCCCCGCTTTACCTGGAGAATTTACTTTGCGGGCTTTTTTAAACCATAAAATAGACCTTGCTCAAGCAGAAGCCGTACAGTCTTTAATTTCTGCAAAAAACACATTGGCCTTAAAAGCAGCCCAAAATCAATTAGCCGGCAAATTGACGGAAAAAATCAAAAACTTGCAAAAAGAACTCATTGATATTGCAGCCGATTTAGAAGCGGAAACTGATTTTCCTGAAGAGGAAATAGAAACTGTAAATTTTTCTTGTTTGACCAAACAGCTGCAAAAAACACTTGCCGATTTAAAACAGTTAAGCTCTTCATTTGAGACCGGAAAAAAATTCGAAGAAGGCATAACAATTGCCATTATAGGCACTCCCAATGTTGGCAAGTCCTCATTAATGAATTTGCTTTGCCAAAAAGAAAAAGCTATTGTTACCGATATTCCAGGAACGACAAGAGATTTGATTGAAGAAACAGCTTTTTTAAACAGCTCTTTTCATTTCCATCTTATAGATACAGCAGGCATTCGCACTACTTATGAAAAAATTGAAAAAGAAGGCATTAGACGCTCTTTAAAAGCATTGGACAATGCAGATATGAGCCTGTTGGTATTAGATGCTTCGCGCTCTTTAAATCCAGAAGACCAAAAACTAATTCAGAGAATAAATCCTAAAAAGACAATTTTAGTCTGGAATAAAACAGATCTCAATCCCCATCCCCCAAAAATTGGCTTAACTTATGAATTGCTGTTTTCAGCAAAAAAACAAACCGGTCTGAAACACTTAAGAAAAACCATTAAGCAATTCATAGAAAACCAGCCTTTTGCTTCCAAAGAAGAATTAGTGTTAACCAAAGAAAGACATCAAAATGCCCTATCTCAAGCTATTAAAAACTGTCAAAAAGCCATCCGTGGCCTGCAAAGTCAAAGATCTGTAGAATTTATCAGCGATGATTTACGTTTTGCTTTGTTATCTTTAGGACAAATTATCGGCCATGACCTAACTGAAGATATTTTAAGCCGGATCTTTTCCAAATTCTGCATCGGCAAATAAAACAAAGCAAGATACAGACTAATATATTTTCCCTAACGAACTGCCTAAAAGGGCATAAGTCTCCATGCCTTTTAAAGAATTCTCAATTAAATCCTGATCAAATTTAACTGTATCTTTTTGAAAAAGCAAAACCAAAGAAGAGCCTCCCAGCTCAAAATAACCTTTTTCCTGGCCTTTTTTATAGTTTTTACCGACCTGACAAGTTTGAACAATAGAACCGACATTAGTAGCGCCTATTTCAATAAAAAGCACTTGTTTGAATTGTTCGGTATTTAAAACAGTCAAAACTCTTTTATTTTGCAGAAAATTTTTCAGGCTTTTCCGCAAGGCGATAGGATTTACAGAAAAAAGACAACCATTGATTAATTTAGGCTTTTCGGGCAAACAGTCTACGGGAAAATAAAACCTGTGACAGTCAACAGGAGCCAGCCTGGCAATCAGCATAGAGCCGTCTGCATATTTTTCAGCTAAAGCCCTGTCCTGTAAAAAAGTTTCCAAAGCAAATTTTTGCTCTTTAACAAAAAAGTTTTTCACATCATGCATGGAGGCAAAAGCCAAATATCTGCCATCTGCGGGCAAAACAGCATCGCTTGAAGCTATAGGCCGCATAGAGGGCTTTAACTTGCGAATAAAAAAACTGTTAAAAGAGGAGAATTCTGCTGGTTTTTTTTCAAACTCGGCAACATCAATATCAAACTTGGATATGAAAGGCAAAATTTTTTTCCTAGAAAAAAAACTTTTGTGCCAAAGACCATAAAGTTTGGAAAAAATTTTGCAGCAGGAAACTAACACCCGAACTAAATAGGCCAATATATTTGTCCGATACAGCCACTTTAAAGGTTTGAGGCCATAAATTTTTTCTATAAAAACAGTTTTTTTACGGCGGTCAAAAATTTTTAGTTGCTGCATTTTATCACTCTATTATAAAAAAAAACCATCTTTAAAAAATCCGTTTCATTTTTAATGTTAACAGTTTATTTTTTTAAATTATAATTATTGTTTTTTAGAAAAAGAACTTTTTAATAAAGCATATATGCAAAGATCAACAAACTGTCCCTGTAAAAAGCATGCTTCTTTTAAAATGCCTTCCAGCTTATAGCCGCTTTTTTGAGCTGTTTTAATCGCTGCTTTATGATAATCGGGAATTAAAATCTGCAAACGGGAAATATTTTTATAAGAAAAGAAAAAATTAGAAAACAATGTTAAAGCTTCCGCCATCAAGCCTTTATTTCGATTTTTTTCTTCGAAGATGATAAATTTTAAACTGTAACCATCATAAAGACAGGCTTTTTCAAAAAAAATCAAACCGATAATTCTTTCTTTATAATCTGAAATTAAAAAATGACCGTTATGATCAGAAAACAGCCCTGTTTTTAAAAACTCTTCTAAAAAAAGATTGGCAGAAGGCAAATCATAGACAAAACCATTTTTTGCAAAAACAGCTTCCTCTAAATCTGCATATAAAGTTTCTAAATCATTTTCCTGAATTTTTCTAAGTTTGATGTTGCTGCCTTCT
>CAYXMS010000022.1:0-25709 GCA_964466185.1 uncultured bacterium | reverse complement strand
ATAGATTTTTAAGCTGCGAAATCATCAAAAAAATGGGGTTTCTACAAGCCCAGAAGCGATAGAGGAGAATGAAAAAAGAGGCCGTTTAAGGCTTTTAAAAGAACCTTTCGGACATTTTGGCAAAGCCATTAATTATCTTTTTAAAAAAGATAAAAAAAGCTGGAAAGTCTTTGTCACTATCGAACAGGTTCGGCCTACTTTAAAAACTCAAAAAGGGCTTGGGGCTATAGGCCTTGATATCAATGCACATCAAATCGCATTTGCAGAAACAGACCGTTTTGGAAATTTAATTGGCCAAGAAGTTTTTGCTTGTTCTACTTACGGCAAAAAGAAAAACCAAACTAAAGCGATAATTGGAGATGTTGTCAAAAGAATTATAAAAAAAGCTCTTTTAGCGCGAAAGCCGATTGTTCTTGAAAAGTTAGATTTTGCTAAAAAAAAACAAACTTTAAGAGAAAAAGGAAACCGATACTCTCGAATGCTTTCGGCTTTTTCCTACTCTCAAATCATTAGATCCATTGAGACAAAAGCTTTTATTAAAGGCGTAGAGACTTATTCAGTCAATCCTGCTTTTACAAGTGTTATAGGCAGGATAAAATTCATGTTTAGATATGGACTGTCTAATCACATATCAGCTGCTTTGGCCATAGCCAGAAGGCTGAATTATTATTCTGAAAAACTTCCCCGTTATCTAGAAATTATAGATAGCAAACACTCAAAGTCCGCTTTTTTTCTACCTGAAAGGAATCGAAAAAAACACGTTTGGAGTGATTATAAGAAGTTAGTTCGGAAACTAAAAACGGCAGATATACTGCATTTATCGACGATAATTCGATCCTCAAGACTTTTAAAACTCTTGTGTGACAGCGAAAGCTACGATATTTTACCTGGGAAGCTCAGGTACGTTAATTCGTTAGCAGAACTGCTAGGCTGACGTGTCAAAATAAGTTTATGCTTTTGCATAGATTTATGTAGAATTTTAGAAGCGGTACCAATTTGAACTTTATCGCTGCTCCCCATCCAAATTAAGATCACCTTCGATCATCCCGTACCGCTTTATCAGAAGCTTGCACCTAAGATCAAGGAGTTAAAAGCGCTTGGCATGAGTAATGCAGAGATCGAGGAAAAGCTGAATATCAGTAAAACAACTGTCAAAAAGGGACTAGATTTTAACTAACCATTTTCAATTTTTCTTTAACATCAATTACTAATATAACATGCGTAATCTGATTACGACGTTTCAGAAGTTGCATAATATCAATATTTTCATATAGTTCTTTAAAAGCATTATTTTTTCTATTTAAATGACTAAAAATAAAAAGGCGAATATATACATCTGTCGTTGGTTCTATTTTAGCAAAACGATTGCCATATTTCTCCCATTTCATAACAGCCACATGAGAACAACCAAACTTTTTCCCAAATTCAGTTAGAGTCATTTCCAAAAATTTTCGAATAAATTTTATTTCATTGCCTGTCAAAGGTTCGTTTTTATGGCAAAGATTTAATAATACAATTTTTTGCAAACGATTAAAATCTACATCTGGGACTATTTCTCCATGTTTTTTAATAATGGATATATTTTTTAAAATAATCGGAAAACCTAATCCTTCATAGACAAATCTTTTACGTATTTTCTTTTTCATTTTTTCCCCTTATTTAAACGAATTATTGTAATAATAAGTATTCCTGATTTATCTAGGTTTACAATAATTCTACCTTCAATTTTATCTATAGTTTTTCCTTTTATTGCATATTTCCATATTTTATATGGTTGATCCCAAACATCCTTTGCTTTTTCATGATACCCATTTTTTAAAATATACAGAACATCAGGTAAAGTAAAGGATCTTTGAATTTTCCTTTCTAACGCATGCTCAGTAAATCTATAACTCCCTTTTTCTATACAGACTTTAATACGTTCTATTAAGTTCTTATATTTCTCTGTTCGATTAACCCTTTTCGCCATAAGAGTCTTCAATGTTAAATTAAATTGTAATTGTAACTGAGTTACATTTATATATCAAAAGAAAAATATAAATTACTACTTACTAATATTTTAAGCAAAAAACTTCGGAGAGAGTGGGATTCGAACCCACGATACGCTTTCACGTATACGCGCTTTCCAAGCGCGCTCCTTAAGCCCCTCGGACATCTCTCCTTAATAAGAAGTTTAACAGCTTAACTGAAATTTTATTTATCTGGCAAGGGGGCTTGTAACTGTTAGCATTTGCAAAAATTAGCTAAAAAAGTCTAAAATTAAAGATTAGCTATGAAATTTTTTATATATTTTTTATTTTTATTTTTAATTGGCTGCTCTTCTACGGTAACTGATCAAACTGCAAAAGCTGGGGCTTTAAAAAAGCCTATGGTAGCAGTTTCTATTCCGGCCTATCTTTTTTTTGTTGAACAAATAGCTCGAGATACGATTGAAGTAAAAAATTTAATTCCGGCAGAGGCTGATCCCCATCATTTTGAGCCTTCTGCCAAGCATTTAGACTTAGCAGTTAAAGCTAAAATTTGGTTTATTTCCAAAGAGGCTTTTGAAGAAGAATTTATACCTTTAGTGCGTCCTTACAATCCAAATTTACAAGTTTTCGATTTAACGGAGAACATCGATTTGATTGACAATGACCTGCATGTTTGGCTATCTCCTAAAATAGCCGTTTTACAAGCTCGAAAGATAGCATCTGTTTTAGAAAAAGCTTTTCCTAATAATCGGCAGTTTTATAAAAAAAACTTAAAAAATCTAATAAGCAGAATAAAACAAACGGACCGAGAAATTGCACACAAGCTTCAAGGCATCGGGCACAAAACCATTTTGACCTCGCATAGTGCTTTTACCTATTTTTGCAAAGATTATGGACTGAAGCAATTATCTGTAGAAAATGCGCACCATAAAGAGCCGACTTTAAAAAGTTTTTATCAGCTATTTAAGCAAGCTCAGAAAGAAGGGGTAAAAAAAATCTTTATTCAAGCTCAGGTAGACAATAAAGGGGCTGTGTTAATTGCCGAAAAGTTAAACGTTTCTCCTATTATGGTTGACCCTTATTCGGAAGATTATTTAACCAATTTAAAAAAACTGGCTGATTTAATTAGTACAGAACAATAACAACATTATTTATGGAAGATGCAATAGTTTTCAGGGATGTCGATTTTACTTTTGATCATTTTTCTGTTTTAGAAAAGGTTAATTTAAAAATAAAAAAGGGGGATTTCATTGGAATTGTAGGTCCCAACGGAGGGGGCAAGACTACTTTTTTAAAACTTGTCTGCGGTATTTTAGCTCCTACAAAAGGCAAAGTTCTGGTATTTGGCAAAAAGCCAGAAGCTTTTTATCCTAAAATCAGTTATGTACCTCAAGTTTCTAGAATAGAAAGGGATTTTCCCATTTCCCTTTTAGAGCTGGTTTTGTTGGGCTGTAATACTTTAAGCAATTGTTTTTTCAATAAAAAATCTTCCAAAAGCCTGCACATGCAAAAAGCACTGTATCTTTTAAAAAAATTAGGGCTTTTGAAATACAAACATCAATCCATTGGAACTCTTTCCGGAGGGCAGGCTCAAAAAGCTTTGATCGCCAAAGCATTGATTTCCGAGCCTGAGATTCTAGTTTTAGATGAACCAACTGCCAATATTGATGCTAAAGGAGAAGAAATTATTTTTGAGCTGATCAAAAAAGACTTTAAGGGAAAAACCATTTTAATGGTCAGCCATGATCTAAACATTGTCATTAGAGATGTTAAAAAGCTGTTTTTTATAGATAAAAAAGTAGCTAGCAAACTGCCTAAGGAAGTTTGCGAGCATTTTGCTTTGGGCCTATATCATAGCCCTCTTTTAAAACAAAAACCAAAAAAGTTAAAAACCGGATCCGGCAGAAAAAAATGAATTTTTTAATCGATCTTTTTACGAATCCTTTTTTACAAAATGCGCTTTTAGCAGGTTGTTTAATTTCCATTGCAGCCGGCATTATGGGTTCTTATGTGGTAGTTAAAAAGATTACTTCTTTAAGCGGTTCGATTTCCCATAGTATTTTAGGGGGGATTGGTATTTTTGCTTTTTTGTCACATCAAAATCCGGTTTGGTATTTTTCACCTAACTTGGGTGCTTTTATTGCCGCTATTATTTCTGTTTTTTTAATTGGTTTTGTCCATTTAAAATATGCCCAAAAAGAAGGGGCCGCTGTTTCTGCGATCTGGTCGACAGGTATGGCCATAGGTGTAATTTTCATTTCTTTTATTCCCTCTTCGAATGTGGAATTTTCTGAATTTTTATTTGGAAATATTTTATTTATTTCTCAGTCTAATCTTTTAATGCTGATTATTTTAAACTTTTTAATTTTGGTTTTAACTATTTGTTTTTATCGTCCTTTTCTGATTATTTGTTTTGATGAAGAAAGCGCTAAACTGCAAAACATACCGGTTAAAACTTTTTATTTACTGCTGCTTTCTTTGATTTCCTTATCGATTGTGCTTTTGGTGCAAATTATCGGAGTCATTCTGGTTATTGCTCTTTTGACCCTGCCTCCGACTATAGCAGCGCTTTTTTACCACCGGTTGCATCTGATCATGATCATTTCCACCTTACTTTGCGCTATTTTGAATATTTCGGGTATTGGGCTTTCTTACAGCTTAAACCTGCCTCCTGGAGCTACCATTGCCCTATTAGCCGTTTTTGCTTATGCTTTAAGCTTGTTATTTAAAAAGTTAAATAAGCAAAAGAATCGTTTGCTAACAACTCCCAATAACTAAAATCAGGGGTTTTATGCTATTGTTGATAAAATAAAACTTTTATTTGATAAAAAAACTAGTTTTTAGCTTTTCATTGACATTGGTCTTTTTTTAGCTTATGATTTTACACTACTAAAGATACAGTTATTTATATTTATTTTATTTTTCTGTGGAGGGATAGAAAATTATGTACGCAATTATTGAAACTGGCGGCAAGCAGTATTGGGTAAAAAAGGGTGACGTAATTGATATTGAGCTACTTAAAGACAATAAAAAAGTTAAATTCGAGCAAGTGCTTTTAGTGCAAGATGAAAATGTTACTAAAATTGGCTCTCCCAATGTAGAAAAATATTTGGTTACAGGAGAAGTTATAGAAGAAGAAATCAAGGGGCCTAAAGTAATTGCTTATAAATACAAAAAAACAAAGCGCTCTACCCGCAAAAAAAAGGGCCATCGCCAAAAGTACAGCAGGGTAAAAATTACAGATATTAAAGCAGAGTAAAGGAGATTTTTTTTAGTTATGGCACATAAAAAAGGACAAGGATCGACCAAGAACGGACGCGATTCGCATTCCAAGCGTTTAGGTATCAAGGCTACACATGGGGAATTTGTAACCACAGGCGCAATTTTAGTCAGGCAAAGAGGCACTAAATGGCGCGCTGCTAAAAATGTCGGCATCGGCAGAGACCATACTCTTTTTGCTTTGACAAACGGTATTGTCAATTACCGGAAAAAAGCAAAAACTTTTGTCTCGGTTACGCCCAAAGCATAAAAGCTAAAATAAGATAGTCGGCGATTTTAAGCTGGCTGAAAGCAAGTTAACAATACAGGCCTATAAAAAAAATTATAGGCCTTTTTATTTATATGTTTATTGATAAGTTAGCACTGATTTTAGAAGCGGGATCCGGCGGTAATGGCATAGTTTCCTGGAGAAGGGAAAAATATATACCCAAAGGCGGACCTGCTGGCGGCAATGGAGGAAAAGGGGGTTCGATAATTATCGAAGCTGACAGGCATCTTTTATCTTTGGAAGATTTACGCAACTATAGAATCTTAAAAGCCAAAAATGGAAAGCAGGGCGGATCTTCGAACAAACATGGAAAAAATGCTGAAGATCTGATAATAAAAGTACCTTTAGGAACTTTGATTAAAGATAAAAACACACAGGCTATTTTATGTGATTTAACTGAAGATAAAGAACAATTTATGATTTGCAAAGGCGGAAAAGGGGGCAAGGGAAACAGCTGTTTTAAATCAGCTACCAATCGGGCGCCGAACATATGCACTTTGGGCAAACAGGGCGAAAAAAAAGAAATAGAACTGGAGCTTAAATTGATTGCTGACATAGGCCTTGTCGGCATGCCGAATGCAGGCAAATCCACTTTATTGAAAAAGCTGACCAAAGTCGAAGTTAAAATAGCGGCTTATCCTTTTACTACACTTCGGCCGAATTTGGGGATTATGGAATTTTCCGATTATTCTAGGCTATTGATGGCCGATATTCCGGGTCTGATTAAAAATGCCTCTCAAAATAAAGGGTTGGGGATTTCTTTTTTAAAACATCTTGAAAGAACTTCTGTTTTAGTTTTTGTAATTGATTTAGCGCAAACCGATGGCAGGGACTGTTTTGAAGATTTTTTAATTTTACAAAAAGAAATTAAAAAATATAATTCCGACATTTTAAAAAAACCTTTTTTAATAGCTTTAAATAAAATAGACTTGCCAAAAGCGAAAAAAAATTTAAAAACTTTTCAGGAAAAATACCAGAAACTAGCAGACTTTCCTAAAAATATGCTTTTTCCTATTAGCGCTCAAGCTTCTGGTCCCGACAAATATTCTAAATTGAATCTGCTTGCGACTGAGTTAAAAAAACTGGGCCAAAAAGAAAAAGTTAAATTTTAAATCTTTCATTTTTTTTTGCTTAACGGCAAAAAAATGTTGCCTCCCCCTTGCTAATTTTTTGCTATTTTTTATAATATTTAACCGATTAAAATTTAATGCTGAAAAACCAAACTATTTCAGTTTAAGTAACAATAGCGCTAATTAATTAAATTAAATTTTAACAAAAGGAGGTTATTATGAGTAAAAAACATCTGCCAAAAAATCCTTTTTGGAATTGGGATTCATTTGCCGGTTTCCCTTCTTTTTTTGAAGAAGAGCCGCTGGCTGCGTTTAATGAACGTTCGGGTTTAAGCATTAGCGAAGATGGAAAAAATATTTATGTAGAAGCTGCGCTTCCCGGTTTGTCAGCCGATGATATTGAAGTTACTTATGATAAGGGAGTGCTTTGGATCAAAGGAGAAAAAAAAGAAGAGGAAAAAGAAAAAAAATATTATCAGAAAGCTTCTTCTTGCTTTTCTTATCATATCAATGTACCGGGAGATATTGATGAGGAAAAAGAAGCGCAAGCCGAATATAAAGACGGGATTATGAAGATTATTTTTGCTAAAAAGAAATCTTCAATTCCTAAAAAGATCAATATCAAAAAAACTTAAATGCTAAATCAAGCTTAGCAAATAAGTATTTGGATTTGGTAGTTTGTCATTCAAAATAAAAAGCCTGCTTAATTAAAAGCAGGCTTTTTATTTTTTCTTTTTTTTCTTGGCAGGGCATCCATCTAAAGAATCAACCGCTATTTGCTGGGCGGAAACAGTTTTGTCTTTATATAGAGCTACAGCGATTCCTGAACTGATGACTAAAGCAATGCCTATAAAAGCATATACATCAGGTACGCGGTTCCAGATAGTCCAGCCGAAAATCCCAGAAAAGACAACTGCTAAATATCCAGTAATAGTACTTACTTTAGTAGCAGCAGCGTTGGCATAAGCTTGAGTAGTAAAGGTCTGGTATAAAAAAGAAGTCATGCCAACCATAACCAGATAAACCCAGGTTGTAGGGTTTTGAAAAGTTCCCAATTCAAACATAGTTGGAATAAACGATAAAACAGTATTTCCGGCAAAAAAATAAAACATAATGGTAGATGCTTTTTCGGTAGCGGAGAGCTTTTTTAAAGTAACATAGGAAATAGAAACAAAAACCCCTGCCGTTAAACCGATAAAACCAGCAATGTTCATAAATTGTAAATTAGGCTGTAAAATAAACAAAATGCCGATAAAGCCGGTAATAATTGCCAAGACCCTTAAAGTTGGTATTTTAACTTTGTCCCAAATCAGTAAAACAATCGGCACAAATAAAGGAGAAGCATTAATCAGCATAACTGCATTGACAATCAGCAAATGCTTGGTAGCAAAATAAAAGCACGTCAAACCAAAAAAGCTCATAAAAGCGCGTATAATGACTAATTTTGGTTTTGTAGTTTTATAAATTTTTTTATTTTTTAAAAAAATTGGGATTAAAAGTATAAGACAGGTCAAATTACGAAAAAATACCATGGAAACAGGAGGAACTTCCACAGCCAATTTGACAGTAACTGCATTTAAAGAATAAGCCAAAGCTGCTAAAACAGCAAAAAAAATGCCTTTTTTTTCATTCTCTAAAAAGCCATTTTTTCCCATAAACAACTCCTAGAAATATTAGAAAGGTGTGGCCAGAGCCGGAATCGAACCGGCGACACAAGGATTTTCAGTCCTCTGCTCTACCTACTGAGCTATCTGGCCAAAACTTAGCAAGATAAGAAACAAAGATAATATCAATAATATTTTCTAGCAATGCTTTATTTAAAAAATCGTTGCTAAATGGCAAATTAAAAAAAAAAATTTAAATCAAGCATAAAAAATCAAGAATTTTTGTAGTTTAAAATTCACAAGCTAACTGACTCATTTGCTTGGATAAATTCAAGGGGAGTATGTCAAAATTACTTATCAACGACGGCGTAATATCGCTTGCTTTAGCTATGGGGAGCTGTCAAAAGTGTAAGACCTGGTTAGACAAGTCCTTGAAAAACAAGGCTGAAAATTTAAGAAAATATTTATATCTTTTAAGAAGCGGACAGATAGCAATCGGCTAGCTTTTCTTGGCAATATTCTTCCCAGATAGGCAGCATATCTTTTAAAATGCTGATGGCTTCTAACATTTGGCAATCTGTAAAAGAAAAGACAAATTCTTTTGTCTCTCCAGTCAAAAGCCGTTTGAAATCCAAATTACAGGAAAGCCTTTTTTCACTAAGTCCTTTTAAATAAGAGACATGGTTTTTCCAGAAATTTTCTTTTTGCTGTAAGGCTGAACGATATTTTTTTTCTACTAAAGTTTTTAAACGGGGTTCTAAATCTGACAAAGAATCCCGATAAGCCGGGCGAATGGAATCGGCAGAAAGCGCATATTCTAAAAACCTCTCTCCAATTTCATAAGGGGCATAAATAGATGGAACGACAATATCGGCTTTAACTCCGTTGATCTGGGTGCTGCGGCCGGATACGGTGTAATATTTGCCAATAGTTACCTTATAAAAATATTCTGATTTGGCTGAAGTCACCGTCTGATACTGGATTGATCCTTTACCAAAAGTTTTTTCATCTCCCACAATCAAAGCAACTCCATAATCCTGCAAAGCCTGGGCGACAATTTCTGAAGCGGAAGCTGACAATTTAGAAGTTAAAACGATTAACGGCCCCTTAAATTCCGGAGCTCCGCCTACTTTGCGCATGTATTTCAGCTCTTTGCCATATCTGGAAACAACTACCACGCCATTATCAATAAACAAAGAGGCGACTTTAATCGCTTGTGATAAAAAGCCTCCTGAATTTTCTCTTAAATCTAAAACCAGTCCTTTTAAAGTTCCTTGTTTTTTCATTTCAACTATTGCTTCTCTGATTTCTTTTTCTGAGCTGCGGCCATTTTCACTTTCATAAAAAGATTTTAAAATAAGCTTGCCAATCATTCCTCCCTCTACCGGTTCTGTGCTATAAGACAAGCTTTCTTCCTGCATACAGATAGGCTCGCTTTTCAAAGTTACCGTCACATATTTTTTGTCTTTTCTTTTCAGTTCTAATATTATTTGAGACTGGTCGCGATTTTTCAATAGCTGTAAAACTTCTTCAAAAGATAGTTGTTTAACGGATCTTTGATTGATTTTAACTATGATATCCCCCGTTTTGATCTTGCCGCAACGTTTGGCAGGAGAATTACTAATCAGATTGGATATCATCACGCCGTCTATGCTTTCCATTAAAACAACGCCAATGCCTTCAAACTGCTTTTCGAGAGAAATCCTCATCTCTTGAGCCTCTTCTTCTGAAAAAAATGCGCTATGAGCATCTAGACTGCGGGCAAAGGCTTTTAAAAGATGCATTACAAAATAATGCTCTTTTTTTTGTCTGGCTTTTAAAAGATACTCATTTTCTAAACGGATCATTTTTTTTTCAAAAAGAGCAAAAAACCTGGCTTTTCTTTGTCTGGTAGCTAAATCTGTTTTTTTGTTCTGAAAAAGATAAAAGCCGATCAAAGAATTTTTCTGTCTATAAAAAAGCTCTTTTTCACTTTTGGCGTAATCAGCCTTGTTTATTTTAGTCTGTTGCAAGCCGATATTTTGTTCTTTTAAAACATCTTTTAAAAAACCACGGCTGACCCGGGCTCTTTGAATAGCTCGGGAAAATAATAAATCCAATTGGTAAAAAAAACTATAATTCCCAGTTTTCAGCTGCTCGATAACTTCTAAAGACCTTTTATTGGAAAGGTTTAAAAAAGGAGAAACTTCGCTTTTTAACAAATAGGTTTTTTCCAGATCGAACATTTCAATATAATTTTTTACCATACGGTTTAAGATATGAGAATCAAAGTCTTTACTTTCAATGTGATATTCTAAAAAAAGCTTCATAACTCGCGGAATGTCTTTCTCTTCTAAAGGCTTGGCAAAAAGCTGGGAAAAAAAACTGAGCAGAAAAAAAAAGCTTATAAAAAGTCGGGGAAGAAAGATTTTGATAGGACCTACATACTTATTAATTGCAAACATAGCGTCGTAAGCTTTGTCCATAATCTTATCTCCCCCTAATAGGGATTATAATTATAATTTTATAATAATTACAAGTTTTAATTTTATAATAATACAAAAACAAACTTTTAATTTATTTTAATTACTAAAATACAGCATTTTAATTAAATTAAATTAAAAGCTTTCTTTAAGAATTGCCGGCCCTTTTCTCTGAAACCAAACAAAAATTTTTCTAAACAGATCTGTCAAATTCTCTTTCTGGAGCTTTTATGGAGAAAATCATTTTGCAAATAAAAGGCTGAAAAGTTATATTTTTTATCATTAACGCACCGTAAAACCCAGTTTTTTAGGACTGGGATATAAGGTGCAAAATATTTCTTCCATTAAAAATTAACAAAAGTTAAACTTTTAACTTCATAATCCTATTAAGGATTGGTATCCTATTAAGGATTGGTGGCACATCCACTGGGTGAGTACAAAGCCTCTGCTAGCTTTAAGCTAGTATAAATGTAAGCGTCTCTACCACTGCCAGAAAGTGTTAAAAAAATAAGGCCGCCGGTGCGTCGGTAAGCCTGGAAAGCTGCCGAGGTTGCTCGGAGCTGGGAACTAGGAATCCTTTGCTTTTAGGCGAGGGAGGTTCAGTTTAAGTTTTTAATGATGTTTATTTAAGGAGCAAGAATGCCCACTATTAACCAATTGATTCGTAAAGGCCGCAAAAGCACGACGAAAAAGAACAAATCTCCTGCTTTGAAAAAAAACCCGCAAAAAAGAGGGGTTTGCCTGCAAGTTAAAACGAAAACGCCTAAAAAACCAAACTCTGCTTTGCGTAAAGTGGCTTGGGTCAGGCTTGCCAATGGCAAAGAAATTATTGCCTATATTGGAGGAGAAGGCCATAACCTTCAAGAACATAGCATTGTTCTGGTCAGAGGGGGTAGAGTACCCGATGTTCCTGGCGTCAGATACCATATAGTCCGTGGTGCTTTAGACTGTGCAGCTGTGAAAGATCGTAAGAAAAGCCGCTCTAAATATGGAGCTAAAAAACCTAAGTAATTTGCAAAGAGCTGATGATTATGCTCTTGCCGTTTCTTTAAATAAGAATAAGAGTAGAGAAACGGGTTTTGCTAGTTTTAAATTAAAAATGGCTTAAAAAAGCAAAGCCAAGTGAAGCAACCTTAAAAATAAGGAATTTTAAATATATGTCACGCAGAAGAAAGGCAGAAAAACGTATAACTAACTCGGATCAGGTTTATAATAGTTTGGTAATTACCAAGTTTATCAATAAAATCATGATGGGCGGCAAAAAAAATCTAGCCCGTAAAATTGTTTATCAAGCGATTGAACAATTTGCTAAAAAAGCCGGAGCCCAAAAATCATTGGAAGCTTTTGAACAGGCTCTGGAAAATGCCAAACCCTCTTTAGAAGTAAAATCCCGACGTATCGGAGGTGCTACTTATCAAGTGCCGGTAGAAATTGCGCCAGACCGCCGTGTTTCTATTGCTATGAAATGGATCATCAATCATTCCAGAGCAAAGGGAGGCAAAAACATGACCGATAGCCTCGCCACTGAACTCTACGATTGCTACAACAATCAAGGAACTACTATTAAGAAAAAAGATGATATGCACCGTATGGCAGAAGCAAACAAAGCCTTTGCACACTACAAATAAAAGCCAAGAAAAGGACAAGAAATAATAAGGAATTAAAAAAATATGTCAGACGAACCTCAAAGAGAAATTAGAGATAAACTAGAAAATGTGCGCAATATTGGCATTATGGCCCACATTGACGCTGGAAAAACGACTGTTACTGAGCGCATGCTTTATTATGCCGGAAAAGTACATAAAATTGGAGAAGTGCATGAAGGCGCTGCTGTTATGGACTTCATGGAGCAGGAAAAAGAAAGAGGAATTACCATTACTTCTGCAGCCACTACTTTGTACTGGAAAGATTACAAAAGCTCAATAGAACATAAAATTAATATTATTGATACTCCCGGACACGTGGATTTTACCATTGAAGTAGAAAGATCCTTACGTGTTTTGGACGGAACTGTTGCTGTTTTCTGCGGGGTAGCTGGTGTTCAGCCCCAATCAGAAACTGTCTGGAGACAAGCTGCCACTTATGAAGTCCCAAGAATTGCCTTCATCAATAAAATGGACCGTACTGGAGCCGATTTTTTTAACGCCGTAAAAACTATGAAAACCAAATTGGCAGCCAATGCTATTCCGGTTCAATGCCCTATTGGCGCAGAAGGTAATTTTAAAGGCGTTGTAGATCTTATTGAAATGAAAGCCCATGTATTCAGAGATGAAAATATGGGTGCGGAATATTCTATCGAAGAGATTCCGCAAGATCTCAAAGAAAAGTGTAAGACAATGCGCCAAACGCTTTTAGAAGAATTGGCTACTATAGATGAATCTAACGAAACATTTATGCAAAAAGTTTTGGAAAATCCCAATGATTTAACTGAAAAGGAAATCCATACAGCAATCCGTAAAGGTGTCTGCGAAAATAAATTTGTGCCTGTGCTTTGTGGAACAGCTTTTAAAAATAAGGGCGTACAGCAGATTTTAGATGCTGTTGTCCGCTGGATGCCTTCCCCTCTAGACAGAGGAACTATTAAGGGCGTTACTGCTGATTCTGAAGAAACTGTTTCCTTAGAGCCAAACGATAATAGCCCGCTTGCTGCTTTAGCCTTTAAAATCATGTCCGATCCTTATGTAGGTAAACTTACCTTCGTACGTGTTTACAGCGGCACTTTAAAAAAGGGCATGTCTCTTTTAAATTCTGCAAGAGACCGCAAAGAAAGAATTTCCCGTTTGATCGAAATGCATGCCAATAAAAGACAGGATAAAGAGGCTTTCTTTACAGGCGATATCGCTGCTTGCATTGGTCTGAAAGACACCAAAACCGGAGATACGCTTTGCTTGGAGGAAAAACCGCTTTTACTGGAACAAATGCATTTCCCGGATCCTGTTATTTCCATGGCCATTGAACCAAAATCCAAAGCCGACAGGGAAAAACTGGCGCAAGCCCTTTCTTCTCTTTCCGATGAAGATCCAACCTTCCGTGTACAGACTAATTTGGAAACCGGACAGACTATTATCTCAGGCATGGGAGAGTTGCATTTAGAGGTTTTAAAAGACCGTATGCTCAGAGAATATAAAGTAGATGCTAATGTCGGTAAACCGCAAGTCTCTTACAAAGAAACTATCACTTCTTCTAGCAAACAAGAAAGTAAACTGGTCAAACAATCCGGCGGACGCGGACAATATGCCCACGTCGTTATAGAGATTGAACCTAATGAACCAGGCAAAGGCAACGTTATTGAAAGCAAAATTGTTGGCGGTGTCATTCCAAAAGAATACATTCCATCAACCATTAAAGGAATTGAAGAAGGCCTTGCTACCGGTGTATTGGCCGGATATAACCTGGTAGATGTTAAAGTCAATATTGTCTTTGGATCCTACCACGAAGTGGATTCTTCTGAAATGGCCTTTAAAATATGCGGATCTATGGCTATTAAAGAAGGATCTCGTAAGTGCTCGCCTGTTATCTTAGAACCAATTATGAAAGTAGGCGTCACTACTCCCGAGGTTAATCTCGGCGATGTGATCGGCGATGTCAACCGTCGTCGCGGTAAAATTCTAGGACAGGAAAATATGAAAGGCGGCATTGTTATAATCAATGCAGAAATTCCATTGGCAGAAATGTTTGGTTATTCCACACAGCTGCGCTCTTTATCTTCCGGCAGGGCCTCTTACGTAATGGAACCTTCTCATTTTGAAAAAGTACCGGCAAAAATTCAAGAAGAGATTATTAAAAAAGGATAAAATTAATCATGGCGAAACAAGCAACCAAAAACAAAATTAGAATCCGTTTAAAAGCCTACGATCAGCGTTTGCTTGACAGAGCCGCGTCTGATATCGTAGAAACTGCCAAAAGAACAGGCGCTCGAGTTGTCGGCCCTTTTCCTTTGCCAACCAGACGGGAAATTTTTACAGTTTTAAGATCTTCTAATATTGATCGCAAGTCTAGAGAGCAGTTTGAAATGCGCACACATATACGCATGATGGACTTGCTCAACCCAACAGCAGATACTATTGATAAATTAAAAGTTCTACCGGTAGCTGCTGGTGTTGATATTAAGATTAAAGCTTAACCGTGATTTTGCGAAGTTTGCAAATCATAGGCATTTCTTTCTAAAATACGGTATGGTAAAGGCTGTTTCATAAAACGCATTTTTTTATCAAAGACTTTTCCTTGCTTAATAATAAAAATGTAATGCCTGAGTTCAACCACTTCTTTATTAGCTTGTATTCTTTCAAAATAAATGTATTCTTCATCTCCGGAAGCCAATTTTTTTATCTCGTTAGGAGACCCTAACTGACCTTTTAATTGAGTTACTGTAATACCCCTTTCAATTTCACTAAAGCTTTCCTGAGTAACCACCTTGCCGCCAGATGCACATGAAGTTATTAAAGCTAATATCAAAAATATAAAAAATTTATTTATCATGATTTCCTCTTTAACTTTGCGATTTAGGGGGTTTCCAAAGTCTGCCTTCAATCTGAGTGCGAAACTGATCGGAAGTTACATATTCAACATGCATTAAATAACTGCCGTCAGGCTGCAGATAATAAGATTCAAAACCTTCAAAATTAAGTTCGCTGGAACGAAATTCCCAGGCCATCATTTTATCATCATAAATTCCACTGCCCACAATCCGACCAATATTATTATTTTCCATTTCTACATTAAAATGTTGATTGGAAAAATCATAAAAGGTCAGCTCATTTTTCATATTTTCTGCAATTCCGCTGATCTGCAATTCTTGCGAAGAAACAATTTTTCCAGCAAAATCAGCAGGCTGGACTTGCCACTTGGTATAAAAAGCAAGTTCTTCTTCTACCATATTTAAAGTAATAGTACCTTCGCCTATCCAATTTTCCGGGTTTAAGATAAAATCATGTTTTTTCAAAACATAAACCTTCTTGTATAAATACTTTGCAAAATACCTAAAGCAGCCATGGTAGTAACTATGGAATTCCCCCCATAACTAATCAATACCAGCGGTACTCCCGCAATGGGTAAAAAGCCGCACATCATCCCTACATTTACTATAACATGCATGGCTAGATAAATCGCAATACCTGCCGCTAATAATCTTCCAAAACTATCTTTAGCATATTTAGCGGTCTGAAAGCAAAGATAAATCAGTATATAAAATAGAAAAATTAAAAAAATAGCTCCTAATAATCCGAACTCTTCAGAAAAAGCGGCAAACACAGAATCCGTATGAGCAGCAGGCAGCCATTTTTTAGAGGAAAAGCTGCTTTTTTTAAAACCGCTTCCGGTAATTCCTCCAATGGAAATTGCTATTTGAGAGGCTTTTTGATGATAGGTATCAGGATTGAGCCTTTCATATTGATATTCTTTCATAAACTTGGTGAAAAAAGGCCGCATTTCTTCATGTGAAAGCAGGCCAGAAAAAATCAGGCCCACTGCCGTAAATCCCAAAAGCCCTAAAAAAACAAATGTTTTCACTACTAAAGGATGCACATTAGCCAAATAACACATTACTAAAGTAATTGGATATAACACTAAAGCCGTACCTAAATCAGGCTGTTTTAAAATTAATAAAAAAGGAATTCCGGTAATTAACAAGATCTGCCAAGAGACCGAAAAACTTTGAATCTGATCTTTTTTATTTTCCAAAAACCAGCCCAAGCAAATCACTACTATTAACTTGGCATATTCAGAAGGCTGTACATTCATGCCAATTAAAGGTAGGCGATACCAGCGATGTACGCTTTGAATAGGATTGGCAAAATAAAGTCCAATTAAAAGCAAAAACATCATAATATAAAGCAGCCAGGAAAAATCCCTGAGCCTTTGATAATCAAATCCGGCAAAAAATAAAAATACAGCCAGCCCCACTAAAAACCATTCAATTTGATTTTTGACCAAAGACTGGCCTAAATCTTCCGCTGTCATGGAATCTACTACTAAAAGACTGATTCCCATCAAGAGAAAAATTACAAAAACCAATCTAAGATCCAGTCTAAACAAATATTTGTGGTGCCACATATTTTATTATTTGATATTTAAATTTGCTCTGACTTTTAGTTTTATACTTTATTTTTATTTTATAATTTAAAAAAATTGTATTCAAAACAAACATTTTTTATCAAAAAAACATCAGCAAAATCTTCTCTTTTAGGTAATATTTGTGTATGTTCAAGCTGTAGGAAAAAGAATAAAAGACCTCTTGGATAAGGAGAATATATTTGTGGATGCAGATTAAGGATCGATAGAGATCTGAGTGCAAGAATAAATATTAAGGCCGCCGGTGCGTCGGTAAGTCTAGAAAGCTGCCGGGGTTGCTCGGAGCTGGGAACTAAGAATCCTTCGCTTTTAGGCGAGGGAGGTTCAAGTTTAGATTTAAACTAAAAAAGATAAAATTTAGGCTTCATCTTATATGCTTAATTTAGAAATTAACAATATTTTCTTAAAAGAAATTGATTCTACTCAACAAGAAGCTAAACGCCGGGCTAAAGATTTGCCTAAAGATAGAATCACCTGTTTTGTCGCTGATTGGCAAACTGCAGGCTACGGCCGTTATCAAAGAACTTGGCTGTCTCCTGCTAATTTTGAAAATTTGTATTGTACATTTTATTTTGTCCTTCCCAAAACTGTTAAAAATATAACTAATATTTCAGAGCTTTTATCATATAGTATTGCAGAGCTTTTAACTAAAAAAGACCTTTTGCCTAAAATCAAATGGCCTAACGATCTTTTACTTGCTGATAAAAAATTCTGCGGCGTTTTTTGCGAAACCTCTTTTTTAGAAGACAAGATAGAAATTTTTCTAGGCCTTGGTTTAAATCTGAACATGTCCCAAGAACAGCTGGCAAAAATTGACCAGCCAGCCACTTCACTGCTGGAAGAAAGTAAACAAAAATGGGATCGGGATATTTTTTTAAAAGAACTGGAAACTGTTTTTTTAAAAAATCTTAAATCATTTTTAAAAAACGGCTTTAGTTTTTTTGCTTTAAAAATTGAAAAATTGCTGCTTTATAAAAATGAAACTATCATTTTTTATGATGGACAAACTAAATATGAAGGCCAGATTATCGGCATTAGAGAAGATGGGGCTTTAAATTTCAGGCTAAAAAAAACGGGAGAAATCAAAACCTTTTACAGTGGAGATTTAATCACTACCAAAAAACCTGATAAAATATGAGATCCAAATCCAAATTCAAATTGCAATCCGAGCAATCTAAAATTTTATTCCCTCTTTTACTTTTGCTTTTAAGTTTGGGTTTTTCCTGTTTGCGTTTTATGCCGCCTGATAATTTTAGCTCTGATTGTATTAGTCAAAATGTAAGAGAAAATTTTTCCAGTTTTTCCTTTCCCGAAATAAATCAAATCAGCCGGCAAAAATTTAAATATCTCGGTAATGGAATGCAGTCGATTGCCTTTGTAAGCGAAGATAAAAAGTATGTTTTTAAGTTTTTTTTAAAACACAAAATCCATAAAAAACCGCGTATTAGGATTTCTGCTTTTTGGGCGAATCTTTTTCGGCAAAATAGCTCTACATTCAGCAATAAACTGTATGTTTTAAAAAGCTATGATAAAGCTTTTCAAGAAATGAAACAAGAAACAGGTCTTTTAGCAGTTCACCTGCAAGAGACTGTAACACCAAACTTGCCCTTTTTAAAAGTGATCGATTATCAAGGCAAAGAACATCTGATAGATTTAAATCTGTCTTCTTTTGTCATTCAAAAATATGGTGTTTTGGTAGATCGGGCCCTACAAAAAATGAATCCGCAGGAAAAGAAACAGGCCCTTTTAAAATTACAACAACTTGTCAAAAAAATTGCCGAAAAAGGCTTTGTCAATAATGGTAAAAATTTTAATGCAGAAAACTTCGCTTTCATAAAAAATCAGCCTGTTATGATAGATGTCGGCAATATCAAATTTTCTAAAAATTTAAAAAAATATCCTGAAAAAGAAATTTCTAGAGTAATTGGTTTGCTATATAAATGGGCCCAAAAACAAACGCTTATTAAACTAAACCCTTAAACATGCCAACTAGCTATAATTGCTTTTGTTTTTTGAATAGTTTTAGATAAATTAGAATTAGTTTTTTTATTAGAATAGGTTCTTAGACGAACAGCTGTAACAGATATCGTCTCTGGCCTACTTCCCAAGAATAAACAGACAGCGCTTAAAGCTAGGAGGTTCTAATAATAGGTAAATAAACTCTTCAAAGCTCTCGGGACATTTTCTATGACATCTGTTGTTTGATTTTTGGTTTAGGGAACAATTTCCCAGTCGACAAAAGTGTTTTTGATGATGAAATTGCTCAGTGCTGTTGTTTTAGGAATTGTTTGCAGATCCATAAAAACACCTGTTGTTTCACTTTTGCTGTGGCTTTCCGGATCGGGATTGCTTAAAATAGAAGTTCTGGCCATTATGTCGGCAAAAAGATATTGGTCGTTAGGCAGATTTACTTGATTGATTTGCATAAAAGATTCGATAGAGCCGGGAATAGAGCCGCTGCCTGTGCTGGCATAAAACGTGCCTTCTGTTTCTGAGGGAAAGTTGCTGATGTCTAGTGTATTGTACCCGCCTCCTCCATCTATGGTGTCGATAAAATATCTGCCGGTAGAAAAATTATAATCAGTTTTAAAGGTGTCGTCGCCGGAGCCTCCGATGATTTTGGGGAAATAGTAAAAGTCGGTTTCATTGACAGAAGGGCTGGAAATAGTGGAAATATCTTTGCCTTTCAGCTTAACTGTAGCCCCATCATCGGGACAGTATACTGTATTGTCAATATTAATTTTAGGGACAAATGTATGCACATTGGAAAAGCCGCCTGCGGCGCCTCCGTGGCTTTAGCTATGGTAAGTTGGCAATTGTAACTTTTATTCGACTAAAATGAATAATTTATAGCACAATCTATAAAGAATTTTTTTAGAATGTTAAAATATATAATAAACAAAATTTGTATTGTTAAAAAAAGTTGGGAGAATATTATGACAGTTCAACAATTGCCAAACTTGACATGTCATCCTTTTAATAAACATGTCTGGCAAAGAAGAGATGTTTGTTGGAGAAGAATTGTTCTTGACCAAATAACGCAAATTTTTACAGAGGCTTTATATCGCAAAGATATGGCTTTAATCAATATTATCAGGTCTAAAAAAGAGTATCAGAAAATATATCCTGTTATTTTGGGCAAAGCCTTGTTCCAGATTTCTTATTCCGGCCGTTTGAATGCTGCGCAGGAGATGATGCAGGATAGAAGATTTTCAGAAGTTGAGCCGCATATGCTGGGCCGTGCTTTCTGCCAAACTGTAGTTAACGGCCATACGGAAATTGTAAATTTTTTTTTGGCAAGCCCCTGTTTTGATAAAATTCCGACAGACGGCTTCTTAAACAGTTTAAGTGTTGCTATAGTCATGGCAGTAGAATGGAACAGACAGGACATGGTAGAAATGTTTATGCGGGATCCTTTTCATGCACGCTTTGCTCAAATTAAAGACGGAGGCATGGTTATGGCTCTGTGCAAAGCCGAGCAGTATGGCTATGAATCAATAGCAGAATGCATAAGGAAAAGACTGCCGGATAAGCGGCAGCTGTGTTCAAGGCTGTTGAACGGTCTGCCGAAGATAAAGAACTGTTTTGATTTTGTTGTCCGCAAAATAAATAGCATGAGAAGATTAAGAGATAGATATGCCATGTTGGATGGTAACATGTATGTTTGAGGTTAAACTATTTTAAAATTATGACTACAGCTAGTAGAATTTCTCCTGCGGAGATTAACTTAATACATTTAAGCTGTAAGCGCGATATGGCGTGTAAAAAATCAGTCTTTTTCGCCGTTTTGGGAGTTTTTTTTATGACAGCGGCCATCTTTGCCGCTTTGCATAAAAAAGATAAATGGGTTTTTTACGCGACTTTAATAACAGGTGCCTGCTCGTTGGGAAACTCTATATATAATTGCAGACAGATGATCTCCTTTGACGAACAGCTGGAGCAGATTTCTCCTATCAGGCTTGCCACTTTTCCTTCCGATATTGTTTGATTTTTGGTTCAGGGAACAATTTCCCAGTCGACAAAAGTGTTTTTGATGATGAAATTGCTCAGTGCTGTTGTTTTAGGAATTGTTTGCAGATCCATAAAAACACCTGTTGTTTCACTTTTGCTGTGGCTTTCCGGATCGGGATTGCTTAAAATAGAAGTTCTGGCCATTATGTCGGCAAAAAGATATTGGTCGTTAGGCAGATTTACTTGATTGATTTGCATAAAAGATTCGATAGAGCCGGGAATAGAGCCGCTGCCTGTGCTGGCATAAAACGCGCCTTCTGTTTCTGAGGGAAAGCTGCTGATGTCTAGTGTATTGTACCCGCCGCCTCCATCTATGGTGTTGATAAAATATCTGCCGGTAGAAAAATTATAATCGGTTTTAAATGTATCGTCGCCGGAGCCTCCGATGATTTTGGGGAAATAGTAAAAGTTGGTTTCATTGACAGAAGGGCTGGAAATAGTAGAAATATCGTTGCCTTTCAGCTTAACTGTAGCTCCATCATTGGGACAGTATACTGTATTGTCAATATTACTTTGAGAGACAAATTTCTGCACATTGGAAAAGCCGCCTGCGGCGCCTCCGTAAATGCCGGTGGCTGCATTGTTGGCTAAATTAACGGTAATGGGAGTATCCCAGCCATATTCTACCCAGTTGCCGGTACCCAAAAAAGTAGCTGTACCACTAAGTTTTGCCCCGTCATGCAGATAAATGTAAGAATAGCCTACCCCTCCTCCGATGATATTGCCGATGCCTACCCAGCCGGAATTGGCTGTAAACTGGTGACTGGCATCGATGCCTGAATCGTCGGCAAAGATGATAAAAAAAATACTTTCTACATTTTTTGCGCTCAAGTCCAAAGTATTGGTATAGCTGGCTCCACCACCACCTGTGATCAGGCCGTCTACATAGCCGTCTTCAGTGAATTTAAAAGTATCTTCTCCGTCTCCTCCGGTTAGAATTGGAAAATTATCAAAAGCAGGCAAGATATTTTCTATGCTTCCCTGATTCTGCCCGGTCACATTAAGCGTATGCCCTCCATCCGGCAAACGTAGAATACTGTAGGCGCTTGTTTCTGCAGTTACTGCGCTGTTTCCTGTAATGGACTGAATATCGGTAAAGCCTTTTATCTGAGTGGGGGTAACAATAGCATTGGATTCGGTATAGCCGGCATGCTGGCCTGTCATGGTCACTCTCTGGGAAAATCCCAAAACCAGCGAATTGCCGGAAGAGCCGTTGCCATAGACATAGGCATCTTCAGTAAGGGTTTTCCTTTCTATAGCAGTCATATCGGCGAAAATTAAAGATCCGCCATTTCCTGCCTGGTTGATATAAAATTTTATGTTTTTTGAGGTAAGTTCAATGTCTTGGTTCACATAGATATTACGGTCCGCTTTGATGGTTAGAGTAGTTTTAGAATGCCACCACGATCCCTTTTTTAGATCCAGCTCAGAATTAATAGTCACGTCTCCGTCCTCGCTGCCTCCTCCTCCGGAAGTGTTGATTTCTACATCGCTGTTTTCAATGGCATCTTCAATAGTGGCAGTTGTTAGGATGGCTCCCGAAGCTGTCGGGTAAAAAGGAGAACTTCCGGTTACATCGGTATCAGGCCCTGCAGCATTGATGGTCAGGTTGTATGGGTCTAACAGCAGTTTGCCCGGTTTTCCAAAAGGCGCTAGCGTAGAAATCTTGCCGGTAAAGGACCAGCCGCCTTTGGAAGACACCTCTACCAACCCTCCATTGCCACTATGAGCTCCTCCGCAGGCTTCTGCTCTGCCCCGCATGTCGATACCCTTATCCGCCCAGTAAATAATTTTACCGCCGTTTCCGCTATCTATACTATTAGCTAGGGCTGTGCTGTCTTTATGGGCATATACATAAGATGCGTTTTTAATTTCAGGATTTTGCCCTTTGTAGTCGCCGCCTATTAAGATTTCACCTCCGTGTAAACCAGCAGAAGCATCGATAACAGCATTTTCGTTTAAATAAACAGTATCTCCCAGCAAATGTATTTTGCCGCCGGTGTTTTGCGAAGTATTTTCTGTTTTGGCCGTCAGCTTTCCTCCAACAGAAACCGTTTCATCGGAAAGCAGTACCAGCTTGCCTTTTTTTTCTCCTACTCCCGTAGCTTCTATAATGCCTTCATTGGAAACGGCCAGACTTTCCGCCCTGCCGCCGGCAGCTTCTATTTCAACCTGAACAGCCTTAATACTGCCGCTGTTAAATGCATAGCCCTTTTTTTTAAGACGCACCTTGATGCGGTTTTCTTCTTCGGGAAAAAGCACAACCTCTATGCCGGCTTTGATATCAACGTTTCCTTTCTCTGCTGAAACAGACCCCTTGTTTTCTATATTTTTGGCTAACAATAAGACATCTTTTGTGCGGGCGATAACGCTTCCTTCATTGATAATAGAGGCTTCGGAATTTTTCAGATCTTTAAATTCCAAAGCCTGATTTTTTAGAAAATCTTCATTTTTTAAATCGCAGGTAGAAGCAATAAAGCCGGCTACATCTACCATTCCCTTGGGCCCGATCAGAATGCCGTTGGGATTAATTAAAACTAGCTCGCCGTTGCTTTTTAAAGAGCCGTAAATCTCAGAAAGCCCTTCTCCTGTTACTCGGTTTAAAACAGAAGATGACGAAGAAGGCTGTAAAAACTCGGTTATTTCTCCTTCTTTTACAGAAAAATTTTCCCATTCAATAACAGCTCTTTTTGATGACTGGGATATAATCAGCTTATTTCCTGCTGAGGAAAAATCAGCGGCGCCTGCTTTTACTTCTCCTTTTTGGGGATTGCAAAATAATAAATACGGAAAAAGTAAAAAAGCATATTTAAATATTTTACGCAGCTTCCGCAGATAGATAAAAATCTTGTTCGGTAAATATGGATCAGTATTTGAATGTAGCATTTTTATGTTTTTTTTAATTTTTCCATCCTTAATTTACAGGCGTTGTGCTTGCTGCCTCAGGCTGCGTAATTTCAAATACGATCGACGGAACATTGGGAGAGACTACTACAGGATAATCAGGATCGATAGTGCCTTGAAAAGCTATGCTTTCAGTTACGTTGCAAACTAAAGAAATACTGGGGGAAAGGGAGGCGGATTTGGAAATGGAAAAAGGCTCGACCCAGAAATTGGCGATGATTGTACTTTCAGCATCGTTTCTGGCATATCCCGCATCGTTTAATTGCGTATTAGCTGAAATTCCGTTGGGAATATACATCACCTGGGTGGTGGCCGGATTGTCATCTTGCGTAGTGACGCCAACATTGGTAGCGGGAAAAGCAAAAGGATCACAAGTGCCGTTCGACGAGTCTGTACGGTAGCGGGTGCCTGAAATGGTTACTTCGGTCAAGACATCAAACTCCTGAGACAGCGTCATTCTGATGGCATCGTAACGGCCGGGGGGAATAAAGGTATCTTCATCTAAAACATCCACTAAAGACTGAGGAGAAGCAGAAGCAATATCTACTTTTTTGGAGCCTTCGAAGATGGTTATATAAGTGCCGGAAGTATTGCTCAAATTGAAAGTGGAAGGAATAATGGTAGAACCTGAAGAGACAGTAACATTAGGAGAAGGGGTTTCTCGCAGCTCCATTTTTTCTATGTTGATGATATAAACATCAGGTGTCGAATTGACCAGAGCCGATAAGGAAAAACTAAAAACCGTAAAAACTAAAAAAAGCAGCTTTTTAAAAGTAAAATATATTTTCAAGTGCATTTTAAGTACCCCTTGATATGGTTACTATGCCGGATCCCTTTTTTCTTTTGGCCGCCACTACATTCTGCTCTCTTCTAACTTTTTCCAGCGTCCGCATTTTGACGCTGCGCGCAACAAACATTTTTTTGCTGTAGGGTTTATTAAAAAGGGTGTATTCAATTCGTTTCGGCCGGCCGGGATGAAATGTCAGAAGTACAAAGTTGTTGTTTTTTTGGTAGTTGCTCTGGTCAATCCCCATTTCCAGTGTCAGATAATTACAAAGATCCATGATGCAAGAGACGTGGTAGCCTTTTTCGTCCTTGATGTGATGGCCGTCCCAAAAATAATAGTCGGCTGTCATTCTGATCCAGGGAAGAAAAGGAAAAGGGATCTCGCATTCTACATTCCAGCCGCTTAAAACCCTTTCGGTAGTGATTTCGGAGCCTTCTTTTTTAACTGTTTTGGTAGGGGTTAGGTTTTTATAAAAGTTGCCCCGCACGGTAGCGTAGCCGCAGAAAACTTCGGTTCCTGCACCGAAGCGCTGATGTTTGTACTTGCTGGTCACATCATAAAAAGAATTAAAGCCCACCATAGCGGTTTCATCTACGGTAAGATAGCGATATCCTAGGCCCAGATTGAAAGTTGTATTGTGTTCCCTATAGCCTGCGCGTCCTTGGAAAAAGATGGTATTGCGCCAACTGTCCGGAGTGCGATACAAGGGTTGAATGGTTTCCAAAGACCAGGTAGTATGTAAATTGCGCTGAATATTCCACATCAGATCAAATCGCCTGAGCCATTCGGGAGCTTGTAGCTTTTCAAATTTTTCCGGGTTGAATTTTTTTAAATAAGATTTTTTAGGAATACTTTTTCCGGAAGATTCAGAAAAAGCTTCCAATGTAAGAATGAGGATTAAAAAACTAATAAGCCATGTTTTCATAAAAAAATATAAATTTTTGATATGTAATAAAAATTACATATCTTTTTGAATTATATTTTTTTTTTATTTTTTGTAAAAAGAAAACGATTTTAAGCTAATTTATTAATTCATTATTTATTTATTTTTGTTTATGCTTTTACAAGCATCTTTGGTCTTGCTTAGTTTTAATTTGTCTTTAACAAAAAACTGCTCTGACTTTGAAAAAGCTTAAAGGAAATAAGATAAATCCTGTCCATTGTATTTTTTTAAGTTCCGACATTGTTTGTTTTAAGAATAGGTATGTATTCGGCCAAGCTTTTTTTATTTAGTGAGGTGGACCCATTGGGCTGGACAACTTTTTAGGCCAAACTTGTTTGCCTC
>CAYXMS010000021.1:0-26124 GCA_964466185.1 uncultured bacterium | reverse complement strand
TAAAGTTTCTAAATCATTTTCCTGAATTTTTCTAAGTTTGATGTTGCTGCCTTCTAACATTGCTCTAACAGATTATTTATCAGCGGTTTTTATATAAGTGTTTTTAACGTTTTATTTTTATTATTTCTAAGCTGTTTTGTAAGTTGTTGGATTTATATTTTTAATTATTTTTCGATCAACTTATTTTAATCAGCTTATAGTTTAGAGGTTTGTCAGAAAAAAACCAGTTTAAAATATTTTTTTTACTATTATTACTTTCTTAAAATTAAAAATAAAAAGTTAATTTTGTTTATTTTATCCTAAATAAACAAAATAAATCATTTGCTTGCCAGAACTTGTAAAAAAAGGTTTTATGATTTAAAATTGGCTCATTAACAAACCTTTTTCCAAGTTAAAATTTGGCTGGCCTATGTTTAATTTTCTAAAAAAGATTTTTGGCACCGCGCAAAGCAGAACGCTAAGGCACTATCATAAAACTGTTGATAAAATCAACCTGATAGAAAAAGACTACCAAAAATTAACCGATGAAGAACTAGTAGCAAAAACCGATGAATTTAAACTCCGCCTAAAAAAAGGCGAATCGTTAGAGGCAATTTTGCCGGAAGCTTATGCTACTGTTAAAAATACCTGCCGCAGGTTATTCGATACGGACATACATGTCTCCGGCTACAACCAAAAATGGGACATGATCCCCTATGATGTTCAGATTCTGGGTGCTATTTCCATGTTTTATGGAGCTATTGCCGAAATGCAAACCGGAGAAGGTAAAACTCTCACCGCCTCCATGCCGCTTTATCTACACGCCTTAACCGGCCAAGCGTCTCAATTAGTCACGGTCAACGACTATCTGGCCAAAAGAGACTGTGAATGGATAGGTACAATCTTTAAAAAATTAAAACTAACCGTTGCAGCGCTGACCAATGACATAGAAATTTCCAAACGCAAAGAAATATATCAAGCGGATATCGTATATGGAACCGCTTCTGAATTCGGCTTTGATTACTTAAGAGACAACTCTATGGCCTCTTCTAAAGAAGAACAAGTCCAGCGCACGCCTTTTTTTGTAATTATTGACGAAATCGATTCTATTTTAATTGACGAAGCCAGGACGCCGCTGATTATTTCCGGGCCCGCTGCTGAAAGCAAACAACTATATGCAGAGCTCAAAGACAAAGTCACAAAAATAGTACGTTTGCAAAGAGATTTTTGTAATCATCTAGCCTCGGAAGCAAAAAAAGAACTGGATAATCTGGGACTGCTTAAAGAAGATACCAATAAAAAAATTCCGAAAGAAGCAGATGCTGTTTTTAAAAAGCTGTGGCTGCTTAGCAAAGGCACCCCTAAAAATAAAATTTTTAAAAAAATCAGAGAAAATCCTGATCTGCGTATGCAGATTGAAAATTGGGAGACTTATTTTTATTCAGAACAAAACAAAGAGGAAAAAGCCAAAACCCTGTCCGATTTATATATAATAGTAGATGAAAGGGCCTCGGAATATGAACTGACAGACAAAGGCATGACCACTTGGTGCGAAGACGGCTCCGATGAAGAAAATGACTTCGTCTTATTGGATCTGGGCTACGAATTTACCCAAATTGATCAGAATAAAAATTTGTCGGCCAAAGAAAAAATTGAAAAAAAGACCAAATTACAAGAAGAAGACGCCAGACGCAAAGAACGGGCCCACAATTTAAGGCAGCTATTCAGAGCCCATCTTTTAATGGAAAAAGATGTCGATTATATTGTTGTCAATAACAAGATTATTATTATCGATGAAAATACAGGCAGGCCTCAGCCTGGCAGACGGTTTTCCGAGGGCTTGCATCAAGCTATAGAAGCCAAAGAAGGCTGTCCGATTCAAAGAGAAACCCAGACTTACGCTACCGTGACTTTACAAAATTATTTCCGCATGTACGAAAAAATTGCCGGCATGACCGGAACAGCCATGACAGAAGCAAACGAGTTCAAAGAAATTTACAAACTGACTGTTTTAGAAATTCCAACGTACTGCTCCTGCTCAAGAGAAGATAATGAAGACCAGGTCTACATGACCGAAAGAGAAAAGTATACCGCTATTTTAAAAGAGATTAAAGAGATTCACAAACAAAAGCGGCCTATCCTAATCGGTACCGAGTCTGTAGAAATTTCAGAAAAATTATCCCGCATCTTAAAACAAAACCATCTGTCGCATACCATTTTAAATGCTAAAAACCATTCTAAAGAAGCCGAGATTATCGCTAATGCGGGCCAAGAATCTTCCATTACCCTTTCTACCAACATGGCCGGCCGGGGCACTGATATTAAACTCACCGAAGAAGTAAAAAAACTGGGAGGCCTACATGTCATCGGCACTACCCGCCACCATTCCAGGCGTATAGACAGACAGTTAAGAGGACGCAGCGGCCGTTTGGGGGATCCCGGCTCTTCGCAATTTTTTGTCTCTTTCGAAGATTCTCTCATGCGTCTTTTTGCATCTCCCCGTCTAACTGCTATGCTGCAGCGTTTCCGTCCGCCGGAAGGGGAGCCTATTTCAGCTAAAGTCTTAAGCAAATCGATTGAAACTGCACAAAAAAGGATCGAACAGCGCAATTACATGATCCGCAAGCATACGCTTGAATATGACGATGTCATGAACAAACAGCGCCAAGAGATCTATGCATTTAGAAATGACCTGATCCAAACAGAAAACTCTTTAAAACTGGCAGAAGAAGTTGTTAAAGAAGCCTGTTTCATTATGTCCCAGCAATTTTTTCCCCCTAACGAAAAAAAACTGTGGAACATTAAAGGCTATCTAGACTGGGTCATGGCTCATTTACCCGTAACTTTTGAAGAAAAGATTTTTGAAGGAAAAACTGCTGAAGAGATTAACCAAATTTCTACCGAAAAGATTTTATCCACCTTTAAAGACAAGCTAAAAGCACAACAGGAGCTGATCTTAAAAATCAATCCGGAAGAAAAAAATCTGGACCATCTTTTAAACGAAGTGGTCCGTTCTATTTTAATTCGTAAAATAGACCAGCTGTGGCAAGAACATCTGCTAGCAATCGACCATTTAAGAGGAGATGTCAGCCTGCGCGCCCATGGCCAGAAAGATCCGCTTATTGAATTCAAACAGGAAGCTTTCCATTTATTTTCCCAGCTTTCCAAAAAACTGACTCTAGAAATGGCCAAAGACCTGTTCCGTTTTGAAATGATATCCCCCGAACAACGAAAGCGTTTGGAAGATACTCTCAAAGAAATGCAAATGACCAAAGACCAGTCGCTTTCTTTGGAAGATGACAATAATCAAACCGGCGAAAATACTTCTCAAGAGCAAACCAAAACAATTACAGCAGCGCCTAAAATTGGAAGAAATGATTTATGCTCATGCGGCAGTGGTAAAAAGTATAAAAAATGCTGCGGCAGAAAAATTTTTGCGAGTTAAGAATTAATCTTGTTTAACAATTTGTATCCTCCGCCAATCAGCCCCATGCCAATCAGACTGTAAAGATACCAAAAGCTGGAATCCCAGCGCAGGAAAAGCTCTCCATTTTTTGAAAAAAATAACAAAAACAAAGAAAAAAGCATTAAATTTACGCCCAAAGAAAATAGCAATGTAGAAAAAATAGTTTTTTTCTGTCTAATTTCCTCACTGCTGTCCTGATTTATAGAAGCTGCTTTTTGTTGATTGTCAGCTAAATTACTCTTTTGCGTTTCTCGAGACAATGCAGCATCTACTTGATCTGCGCCGGAAGACACTTCTGTGGCAGTCTTAAAAGAAGAAGCCTGTTTTAGATCTTCTGTATTTTCCGCAGCAGCTAAACTTTCCTGAAACTCGTTTTCCTGAAAGGCCTTAGGTTTATAAGGAGGCGGATAGAGCGCAGAAATAGTCTCTTCCAAAGGCGGGGTCGGTTCTTTTTTTTCCGTTGGCGAGACAACTGTTTGCGACAGGTTAAAGCCGCAATAAGGGCAGATAATCACATCCAAATCCACCATTCCATCACAATTAGAACACATTTTCATACGTTTTTTAGACTGCATATTAAGATCTCCTTATCCAAGACATCTTCTAAGGTACTGAAGAAATATTTTCAATTCAACTAAAAATCAAAAATACCTTTTAAAATTTTTCAAATATATTATAAATTTTGCACAGTAACGTCTTTTAATTAAAAAATTATATATAGAAGAAAAAAAACAATTAACCGTTATTTTGCCTAAACTAACAGAAAAAAAACCAAATGCACCATACCATGTTTTTGACATACTCCAACGTTCTTGAGACGTTGGAGTATGTCAATAAAATAAAATCCTAATATTTGTTTTGCTATATGGCATGTTAAAGATGCAAACAAAGCAAAAAAAAGCTAAACTTAACAATTAAAGCTTAATTTTTAAAAAAATTAAAAAGCATATTGTTAAATCAAAAAATTTAAGCAAAGCTAAAAGCAAAACAATCTATTAAAGGTAAACCATGGAATTTGATGTAGCAGTTATCGGAGGCGGCATTGGAGGCTATTCCGCGGCCGTCAGAGCTTCTGAGCTGAATCTGAAAACAGTTTTAATAGAAGAAAATAAATTGGGAGGCACCTGTCTGAATGTAGGCTGTATTCCGACCAAGATCCTAGTCAAAAAAGCAGCTTTTTTTAAAAAAGCTAAAAAATTCGGCTTTCAAGGACATTTGGACCTTTCTCAAATCATCAATGACAAAAACCAAAAAGTTCAGAAAATGGCGCAGGGGCTATCTTTTCTTTTAAAAAGCCACAAAGTTAATGTAATCCAGGGAAAAGCTGTTTTTGCCGGTAAAAATGAATTGGAAGTCAACGGACAAACTATAAAAGCTAAAAATATTATTATCGCTACCGGATCTTCTCCTTTGGATTTAGAACAGATCAAAACGGATCAAAAAACAGTCTTTAACTCTAATTCAATTTTAAATTTAACCAATCAGCCAAAAAGTCTGGCAATCATAGGAGGAGGGTACATTGGCTGTGAATTTGCTTTTTTCTTTAATGCTATCGGCACCAAAGTGTTTTTGATCGAAGCCTGCGACAGACTGCTATCTTTTGCCGATGAGAATATAGTATCTTCTTATCAAAAGATTTTACAAAAACAAGGTATAGAAATTCTATTGTCCTCCCCTGTTCAAAAAATTCAAAATTCAGAAGGGCAAGCCCTTATTGAACTTAAAGATAAAACTATAGAAGCAGAAAAGGTCTTGCTAGCTGTCGGCAGAAAAATTGAAACTGGAAATTTGAATTTAGCAAAAATCGGCTTAACAGCTTCTCAGCATGGATGTATAGAAGTAAACGAATACATGCAAACCAAACTGGCTCATATCTATGCTGTAGGCGATGTGACCGGTAAAATACAGCTGGCCCATTTAGCCTTGCAGCAAGGAATTACGGCTGCAGAAAACATAGCCGGCAATAAGCAAAAACAGTCTTATTCTGCAGTCCCTGCTATTTTATTTACTTCTCCGGAACTTGCTTGCTGCGGCATGAGTTTAAAAGAGGCCCTAGCCCAAAACATAAAGGCAAAAGAGGCTACTTTTCCTTTAACAGCTTTAGGCATTGCAATTGCTTTAGAAGAGACTGAAGGAGTTGTAAAAATAGTTTTTGAAGAAACAACTAAAAAAATTCTAGGAGCTCAATTATTAGGAGAAAATGTGTCTTATTTAATTTCAGAAATGGCTTTGGCAATAAATTCCGAGCTTACTTTAGACCAGCTGGCAAAAACTATCCATCCTCATCCGACCCTATCGGAAGCTTTATTTGAAGCAGCTTTAATGGGCAGAAAAACCCCTTTGCACATAGCCAATCACCCCTCCCTAAAAAGAGAGGTTTAAAGCTATGAGGCACAAAAGAAACTGGTTGATTAGAGAGCACAAATGAAACTTTATGCAGAAATTAATAATGGCAGTTAAAAAAACAACAAAAACCCATTTTCCAAGACAGTTGCATCAAATACTGCCTCGTGCGGAAAAGCTGAAAGAAACATCTTTATTTTTAAAAAAAACACATTTGCATACCGTCTGCCAGGAAGCTCAATGTCCTAACCGACTTTTCTGTTTTGCTAAAAAAAGAGCAACCTTTTTAACTCTTGGCAAATACTGCAGCCGCAATTGCCTTTTTTGTGCTGTATCGAAAAAAGCCAAATTACTTCCTCCCGATCCGCAAGAACCTTCCAATATTGCACTTTGCGCTAAAAAACTTAAACTCAACCATATTGTTATTACAATGGTAACAAGAGACGATCTGAAAGATGGAGGGGCCTATCATTTAGCTCAAATCATAAAGCTGGTAAAAAAACAAAATCCACAGGCTACAACAGAAATTTTAACTTCTGATTTTTCTGGTAATTTAGAAGCTTTGGAATTCGTACTTCAACAAAAGCCTGATATTTTTAACCATAATCTGGAAACTGTTGAAAGACTCACCTGTAAAATCCGGGATCAAAAAGCCTCGTACGAACAAAGCTTAAAAATTTTGACTTATGCTAAAAAATCACAACATAAAAGACTTATCAAATCAGGTTTAATGATCGGCTTAGGTGAAACCTTTCAAGAGATCAAAAATACAATTCGAGATTTAGCACTTGTCGGCTGCGATATTGTCACCATTGGACAGTATCTGTCTCCTGGCAAAAAACATTATCCCATTAAAAAATATTGGCCTCTAAAAAATTTCCGGGACTTGGCCGATTTTGGCCGGAAAATAGGCATTAAAACCATGCTGGCTTCTCCTTTAGTACGCTCCAGCTTAAATGCTGAAGAGTTGTTTAGACAATCCTAATCTTTTAAAAATTAAAGCCTTAAAAATTAATTAAAAACTTTGAAATTAATCTCACAAGTTAATTTTAAAATTACAATTGATTAATAAATCTTTCATCATTACTGTACAATTTAGGGAGGGTAATCAGTTATCAAATACCAACCTGATGTTCCTGAAAATTAATAATCACAAGATTTCCATTAGCTCTGTTGTGATGGCAGGCGGACAGGGAACGCGACTGTATCCTCTGACACTGTTTCATGCCAAACCGGCAGTTTTGTTTGGGGGACGCTACCGTTTAATTGACATTCCGATTTCCAACTCTTTAAATTCCAAGATCAAAGACATTTTTATAATTGCCCAGTATAATGCCGAAGGACTCAAAAATCATATCCAAAATACCTATAATATTCAGTCGATAAAATTTATAACACCGCATAAATTTTCCAATGGCCAAATAGAGTTATTTGAGGGAACAGCTGATGCTATCCGCAAAACGGCTGAGAAAATTTTAAAAAATCCAACCGAATATATTTTAATTCTCTCCGGCGATCAATTATATAACATAGACTTTCACAAAATGCTGGAATTTGCTCTGGAAAAAGATGCGGACCTAACTATTGCTACCATGCCGATCTGCCAAAAAGAAGCCTCCCGTATGGGCGTCTTAAAAATAAATGAAAACAATTTAATTACTGAATTTGTAGAAAAGCCCAAAGATGAAAAGCTTCTAGACGAGCTGAAAATGCCTGAAACCGCCCATCAAAAAATCAGCCATGAATGTCTCCATCAAGCGACGCATTTGGGATCGATGGGCATTTATATTTTCAAACGCCAGGCATTAGAATCTTTGCTTAAAGAAGAAGGTGCAGATTTTGGCAAAGATTTAATTCCTCTGCAAATGAACAAAGGTAAAACCTTTGCCTTCTTATATAATGGATATTGGGAGGATATCGGCACTATAGATTCTTTTTACAAAGCTAATCTCTCCCTGATTCAAGGCCATTTTTCTTTAGGGACTTATGATGAAACAAGGCCTATTTATTCCAAGATTTCCCACTTACCCGGAGCTAAAATCCATGGCGGCTCTATTTCTTCTTCAATTATTTGCGACGGTTCGATTATCAAAGCAAAATCCGTTAAAAATTCAATCATCGGCCAAAGAAGCCGTATCGGCCACAACTCTATTATTGAAAACAGCATTATTTTAGGCCATCAAAGCTACCACTTATCAGAAAAACATGACTCTATCGGTTCTAATTGTCTGATTCAAAAAACCATTATCGACGAAGGGGTTAGAATTGGACATAATGTCAAACTCACCAACGAATTTAATCTGGAAAATTATGACTCTGAAGAGCTATTTGTCAGAAACGGTATTATTATTATTCCCGCAAATACCATTTTGGAAGACAATTTTACTTTTTAGGTTTTTAAAAAAAAAATTGCCTTCTTATTTTTTTCAAAACTGCAAATAACAGATCTTATTTATATTTTAATGAAAAAAACCCAAATTCTATTTTAAACTTAAAATATGAACATATTCGCCCTTGCCGATTTGCATCTTTGTTTTTCCAAACCTGACAAAAGTATGGAAGTATTTGGAAATCCCTGGATAAATTATCAAAAAAAAATCGAAAAAAACTGGAAAAAAACAGTTGGCCAAGAAGATTTGATATTAATTCCCGGAGATATTGCCTGGGCCGGAAAACTGGAAAAGGCTCTCATAGACCTAGCATGGATCGATGCCCTGCCTGGCACAAAACTGATCATCAAAGGAAATCACGATTACTGGTGGCCGTCTTCGGGCAAACTAAAAACAAAGCTACCCCCTTCTATACACTTTTTACATAATGATGCTTTTGATTTCGGCTCTGTCAGCATTGCCGGCGCAAGGCTTTGGGACGCTCCTGATTTTAACTTTGATGCATATGTTAAAAGCGCTCAAGGTTTCCGTGCTTTAAAAGATCCGGAAAAATCAAAAAAAATTTATGAAAAAGAACTTTTCAGACTGAAAACTTCTTTAAATTGTTTAACTCAAACGGCAAAATTAAAAATAGCCATGACCCATTTTCCGCCTCTCAGCGCTGATCTGAAAGATTCTAACAGTTCTTTGCTTTTAGAAGCTTATAATATTGACATTTGCGTATTCGGCCATTTACATAATTTAAAAAAGACAACAAAAATGTTTGGAGTAAAAAACGGAATTGAATATCTGCTCTGCTCTGCCGACTTTTTAAATTTTCAGCCGCTTAAAATTTCGACAAATTCTTTTCTAAGCTGATTTAAGGTTTTAGATTTAGAAACTGCTTTTTTTTCATTCCGATGTTTTTCCAATATTTTTTTTAAAGATTTTTCCTTTTTTTCCAAATCCAAGCGGCGGTAATAATCGGAAATAATTTCTGCCAACTCAACAAAATCTTCTTCCTGATCAATTAACCCGATAGTACGTTTTGCTAAATCAACAAAAAGTTCAGGATCACCTATTTCCACCATAAATTTTAAAATCTCTATCTGTAAATCAAGGTCAGGTTTTTGCTCTAGTTCCCGGATTAAGCTTTGCAAAATCAAATTAGCTTCAACTACATCTTTTTTAGAGGCAATTTTAATTCTTAAAAAATCAAACCACTTTTTTATTTTTACAAAAGCATAAAAATCTTCTATCAGGTCTTCAGCATACAAGTCATTAGAAGCATCTATTTGATCAAAGCTATAATTATAAAGAAAAACTTCCAAATCATGCCCCAAATAATTGTCCAGAGCTGAAAACAACGTTTGAGCATCTGCTCCCAAATCCAAGTTTTCATCCAATACATCCAAAAGAGCAGCTAAAGCATCCTGTAAGTTCTCATCGCTTTCCAATTTTCCCTCATCGTAAAGATAAATGAGATGGTCCAGTTCATCGCAAAATAGAGAAAGCCCCGCTTTTTCGGGTAAAAGACGGCGCCACAGTTCGAAAATCAGTAAATAGACCTGATCTATATTGTCCTTATTGCCAAACAGTTTTACAGTCAGTTCTTCTGGGGAGCTGCAGTTTTCAGCTTCCTGATAAAAAGTTGCCTTATCAATGTCTACATCTATTTTTTTTAATTTTAAGAACAGCTTCTCTAGCGAATCTGTTCTTAAATCCGCTATCTGCCAGTCTTCTACTTGTAGCGAAGAATCCTGCAAAGCTCGATATCTCAGCCAATTAAAATAACCCCTAGGCTCTAAAGACATAAAAATTCACCTTTTGCTTGCAAAGCTTATACCACAAATGCAAGCTACTTAAAAAAATCAATTTGCATAAAAAAGCAGCTGCAAAAATTGTACAATCTTTTTCAAAAAAATTTAACCTCTTTTTTAATATTAATACTACAGTTAAACTTTTCTGCCTATTGATAAACTATTGAACCTTTAATTAATTAATTGGCAAAAAAAATGAACAAGCAAAAAAAATCTTTTCTACTTATAGAAATTTTAATTGCTTTAAGCATTTTAACCGCTTTAACCGGTTTTTTAATTTATTCGCCGGTTTCTTTTCTGAAACAGGAAAAAAAACAGTTAGAAGATATGGCCAAAGAAAAGCTGTATTTAAAAACACTGGAAAAGATCAGGCTGCAAATCTTTAAAAACCAAATAAATCTTCAATTTAATAGCAGCAGTAAAAAAGTTCAGTCTTTAAAAGATGAGTATATTTTTTTAAAAGGTTTTAAGCCTATCCTCTGCAAACGATTTTTTACCCTGTCTTTCGATCCTAAAAAAATGAAGCTGGGACTACTTGGACAAACCTTTAACCTAGCTAAAATGGAGATTGTCCTATTGACCGAATCTGATTTAGAAAAAAAATATTTAAAAAACAAAAAAGTGTTACTGCAAAAAAATAGCCCCTATAAAAAAGAAGCGCTTTTTTTTATCCAGCAATTGCCCCAAGCAGAAAACCAAAATAAACAGAATTTAAATCTGTAAAAAACAAGCTACTAATTATCAAATGTTGCAGATTCAAAAAAAAATAGAAAATTTAAGTAAAAAACTAAAGCCAAAATCCCAAAACCGTCAAAAAGTTTTAAAATTTGGCAAGCCCTATTTGAAGCACAAAAAAAATTTTACTTTAGTAGAACTTTTGATCAGCTTAAGCTTAACAGCTATTATTGCTTCTTTGCTAATCACTTTTTCATTCCGCCTATTTTGGATGCAAAGAAAGATTAAAATAGCTAAACAAGAATTTTTAGCAGAAGCTGCTTTAGAAGTAAAACTGCGCTCTTTATTTACCGATGTCCTGGAAAAAAGCAAAAACCATTTTTATACAGACAGCACAGGAGCCCGTCTCTTTTTTATATATGATAGAAAAGCAGACACCGACCCTTTATTCAGCGGCCTTTTAAAAGCAGAGCTTTTTTTAGACAAAAAAAATAATCTGGTTTTAATCAGCAGGCTTTTTTCAGAAAAAAACCAAAAAAAAGAAATCTTGGCAAAAGATATAGAAAACCTTAAATTTGTCTTTTTTAAACAAACTGCCATGCAAAATTCAGAAGACTCAGCTTTTTTAAAAACCAGCTTTTGGCAAAAAAAAGAACTTCCTGACATCTGGCAAGCAAAGCTTTATAAAAAATGGATTTATAATCATCCATTAGAAAAAAAAGGAAAAAAAATGCCCTATCTCAAATTAATGTTTTTTTCAGACACAAACAGCAAATTAAGTCTTTGGCAAAAAAAATAAACTATGCAAGTGTTACCTTTCATCTTTTCTTTTTTGCTATTTTTCTCGATTAGTCTAACTTATTTTTTTGAGGATATTAAAGACAACAGAGTATTATTCAGCTCTCTAAAAAGTTTTTTTGAAGCTTCTTGGAATTTAGAAAATTTAAAACAAGAGCATCTTTATAAATCTACTGAAAAATTTACCCAAAAAATGGTTCCTGCTAAGCCTAATGAATCTGATGCCAAGAAAAGAAAAAACACCCGTAAAACAGCCAAAACCAACAGCCGACATCTTAAAGACAAAAACCATCAGCGCATTTATTTTTGCAGCCAGCTGAATTTATATCCTCTTTTCAAACAAGGTAAAGAGCTGCAAAAACAAAGATTTATTTTATTTGCCAGGCTGCTTAAAAATTTTTATCCTGATTTTTTATCCCCTAAAAAAGCAGAGTTTTTAATCTCAAAATTAATCGAAAAATCTAAGCCCTTATTGGAAAAAGACCAATCATTAGATCTTAAAAAAATCGATCTAAGCGATGAAAAACTGCAAATGATTTTTTATCAAATGCTAAAAAGCAAAATTTGCTTTTTAGATTATATTAAAATCGATGCTAAAGATTCTAAGATTTGCCTGGCAAAATGTCCGTTTGAGCTCTTATCAGCTCTAATGGGAAAAAAAAGAGCCGAGCAAATGTTACAGCTAAGAAAACTAAAACAGTGGAACAAAGCACAAGCTGAAAAAATCTATTTCCAGAAAAAAGACGAGATTGAGTTCAAAAACTTTTACGTAATCTCCCATTCTAAACATAAAAAAAATTGCCTGCTCTTAGCAACAGAGCCGAAAAAAAATACTGTTTTAAGAAAACAACTTTAGCTGAACATGATCAGAAAAATCCTTTTTTAATGATCAGCTTCTTTAAAAGAAGCTGCTAAAGGCAATCTAACTATAAATTCAGAACCCTGTCCCGGCTGAGAAAAAACCTTAATTATGCCTTTATGTTTTTCAATGATGTTCTTAACTAAAGAAAGCCCCAGACCTACGCCTTTGCTTTTACGGGAACGCACCTTATCTGCTGTATAAAATCTTTCAAAAATATGCTCTAAATCCTCTTTACTCATGCCAATACCCTGATCTTTAAAAGAAATCAAAAACTCTTGCTTCTTCTTAACCAAAGAAATTACTACCTTGGGATCTGCATCAGAATATTTAATTGCATTTTCCAACAAGTTGCGAAAAGCCAAATCCAACAGCACAGGATCTGCTAAAATCAAAGCTTCTTCTTCCGGCAGATGTAAACTGATATGCATATTCTTATGCAAAAACATAAGTTCAGATTTTTGTTTGTTTAAAATCTCTTTTAAACTGCAGGCCGCATGTTTCAATTTACCCGGATTATCTATATCCGCCAGCATCAAAAGAGTAGAAATAATATTTTCCAGCCTTTTAGAAGTATTAATAATTTTTTCAGTGATCTTTTTAAGCATATCAGGAGAAAGTCGGGGAAAGTCTTGGAGGGTTTCGGCAAACCCCCGAATAATAGTAATAGGAGTCCTGAGCTCATGAGACGCATTAGACACAAAATCCTTGCCGATCTGCAAATTTTTATAATCAGCTGTTTTATCCTGTAAAATTAAAAGCAGCTCTTGCCTAGGCTGCGGAATAGCTACCAAATCGAAATAGAGGCCTAATTTCTCCTCTAAAACAAACGTTCTGGATTTTAAATTGCCAGTTTTTTGGGCTTTTTGCATAAGCTGCATACATTTATCTAAAAACATGGTTTTTGGCATCTTTTGAAAAGATTTTTTTTTCAAAGCAGTCTGAAAAATTTTTTCCGCCATTTTATTTGCATAGATCACCTTATCTTCGCAGTCCAAAACAAGAACGCCTTCGATCAAAGAATTTAAGATTTCCTCATTTTTATTTTTTTCATCAACAACCAAACGGATCTGCTTATGTATGATTTCCGTAGAGAATTCAGGTTCTGAACTTTGCAGATTATCTTTAGAAACAGTTTTTAAAACTTTTTTAATTGGCGTTATAAAACTTAAAATCAACTTCCATTCAAAAATAAAGTTTAAAAAAAACAAAGAAAAAGAACCGATTAAAAAAAACCAATTAAAATCACAAAGCAGAAAAAAAAGCAGGTTTAAAGCTAACAAAGAACCTGCATTCAAACCTAGGCTTCTTTGTTTTAAATTGGCCATATGTTCCATATCCTCTACTTTCAAATTTACTAATAAAAATTTAAAAATCCCTTTTTAGTAACTAAAACAGTATCTTCCAGTCTAACCCCTCCCAGACCGGGAACATAAATGCCGGGCTCAATAGCAATGACCATACCTTCTTCTAAGATAACATTTTTATCCGGACCTTTGCGGGATAAAACTGGAAACTCATGTACCTGCAATCCGACGCCATGGCCTAAAGCATGCAGATAAAAATCTGCATAGCCTGCTTTTTCAATAACTGAAAAAGCTGTTTCTTCCAAAGTTTTGATGCAAATTCCAGGTTTTAAAACTGAAAAAACAGCATTTTTTGCTTGCTTTACCAACTGAAACATTTCTTTTAAACGAACAGCTGCTTTACCAAAAAACAAAGTTCTGGTCATATCTGAGCAATAGCCCTCAAAGGTAACTCCTGCATCAATTAAAACAATTTCATTTTTCTGCAATTTTTTTTCAGAAACAGCATGATGCGGACAGCTGCTATTTTCTCCAAAAGCCACAATCGGTTCAAAAGACAGTTTTTCTGCTCCTTTTTTCCTGATAAAAAGCTCAAATTCCAAAGCCACTTCTTTTTCTGTAATTCCTGTTTTAAGGATTTTTTTGACATGCTGAAAGCCTGCCCAATTAATCCGAGCTGCTCTTTTTAATTTTTTAACTTCTTCCCTATCTTTAACAGACCGAATAATTTTGAGGGGATTTTCCCATGGAATTAACTGGCATTTACTGATTTTTTGTTTTTTTAACTTTTCCTGCAAAAGTTCAAAATTTTTATAGCTTAAGCTAATGCTGTCAAAAGCCAATTTTGCCGGTTTTTGAAAATGTTTTTTCAAAAACTCTTCAAACGAATTTTCTTTTAACAAAAACAAAGGCAAAACACTTTTTTTTCTATAAGCTTCAAAATAACGACTGTCAACAAAGAAAAAAGCCCCTTTTTTAGAAACTAAAATTTTACCAAAAGAAGGCCTTAAGCCTGTCAGATAAAAAATAGAAACCACATCCTGCAAAACAAGGCCATCTACTTTTTGTCCTTGCATTTTTTTTTGCAGTTTTTTAATTTTTTTCATCAAAAAAAACCTTTTGTATTTACGATTAAATACACAATAAAATAAACCACTTTAATAGTTGGTTGAATTGTGCCAAAATAGTTTTTTCTTAAAAAGATTTAAATGTCTGAAACTTACATTTCGTTTTTTGCGAATATTGGTTGTAAGCTTATTTTGCTTTTAGACAGCCTCTACAATTTTTTAATTCAAAAGTGCAATCATTTCCTGAACTGGGAAAAGTTAAAACATTTTATTAATTTCTTTTTTATCTAAAAAAATAGCAACTTTTTCTCCCATAGGAGTTAAAGCCGGAGTTTTTAGCTGGAAAAATCTTTGCATTAAAGCATCAGCCTCTTGCAGGGAAAATGTTTTGTCTCTTCTTTTAGCAAACAAATGCAAACAGCGGGCCATTTTTTTCTTCCGGAAATCTTCTTGCGCTGTTGACGATCCAAAAGTTTTTAGCTCTTCTAAAATTTGCAGGAAAAATTCCGAGAGCCGTTCTTCATCGACAAAAGAGGGAAAAGAATCCAAAGCCATCGTTTTGCTTCCTATTTTCCTAAAAACAAGGCCCAATTCAGTGAAAATCTGCTGCTGATCTTCCACTGTTTTTATTTCTTCCAACGAAAGGTCTATTAATTTAGGAATTAAAAGTCTTTGAGTAAAAGTTTCTTGTTCTTTTACATTTGCTAACATCTGTTGAAATAAAACTGCAGATAAAACTCTTTTTAAATCAACAATAGCCACGCCTTCTTTTTGAAAAGGCCAGGCCGGCATAAAATAATAGAAACCGACTAAAGCGTACGCCTTATATTTTTTAGTCTCCTCATTAAAAAAAAGCTGGTTTTCTTCTTCGCTTTCCTGCTTGAGGGTTTGTAACAGGTCTTTATTTAAGCTCTCAGAGTCTAAATCTCCGGAATTAACCGATTCTTTTGCAATTGAGGTTTGTTCAAAGGCTTTGACAGAAGAGTTTTTATTGTCTTTTGACAGCAAACTGCCAGTTTGACTAGTCTGAAAAAAACTGTTTAACTCCTGATCCAACTGCTGATTTGAAATATTTTTAGATTGCTTAAAATTTTTATCACTCTCTTGCTGATGCTCTTGCTGAAAACAAACAGAATCAAAATTGGTAGAATAAAAGCTGTTAAAAACAGCTTGTTTGATTTTTTCTTTTAAGTAAAATCCGTCTTTAAATCTAATTTCCTTTTTCTGCGGATGGACATTAACATCTATCAGTCTGGGAAAAATATTTAAATGTAAAATAAAAGCAGGAAACAAATCTTCTGCAAGAGCTGTTGCAAAACCGTCTTTAACTGCCTGGGAGATCAGAACAGAAGATACCGGCCTTCCATTAACAATCAGTCTTTGCGCTGATCTATTTTTTTTAGCGAACTCAGGCTGAGAAACATAACCCATTAAGTGAACCTGCTCAAAACTATCTTTTTCCTGGTAACTGATCCAGCGATACTGGCGGCAATCTCCTAAAATCTGCTGTGCTGTGTCTTGAAAAGCCCTTTCAAAAGAAGTTTCTGAATACATGGTTTGAAAAACTTTTCTGCCGTCCAGAGTCAAAAGAAAACCAATCCGGGGATGGGCCAAAGCCAGATTATATACCACGCGTTGAATCTGGGTATTTAAAAAAGTTTGGCTTTTCTGAAACTTTTTTCTGACCGGCACATTATAAAATAAAGAAGCAACTTCTACAGTTGTGCCTTTAGCTCTTGCTGCAGGTTCAATTATAAATTTCGTTTTCTGAGCTAAAACAGATTTTAAAACGCAGGCTTCTTTTCCCCGCGAACTTAAAATTTTAACCTTGGCCACGGAAAAAATAGAAGACAAAGCCTCTCCGCGGAACCCTAAAGTTAAAATCTTTTCCAAATCCGTAAGTTTTTTCAGCTTAGAAGTAGCATGCCGGCTGATCGCTAATGGCAGGTCTTCTTTTTCCATGCCTATGCCATCGTCACAGACCTGAATAAGACCAAGCCCTCCTCCTTTAATAGCTATAGCAATATTTTTGGCTCTGGCGTCAATAGCGTTTTCGAGCAGTTCTTTGACTACAGATGCCGGCGATTCAATTACCTCGCCTGCTGCTATTTGGCTGATTAACTGATCTTCCAGCTGAAAAATTACTGGCATACAACCTATTTATTAAAAAAAAACTTAAAGTTCACAAGTCTTAAAAAAATATATTATTTTCTATCTTACAAAAAAAAGCTAAACTATAAAACCATAAAACTACTATAAAAATCTACATTTTGAAAAACCTCTAAGATGTTACTTTTTTTCTTTAAGTTTTTATGGTAAAAATAAAAATTAAACAGGCAAGTCTTTATGCAAAAAAAAGCCAGACAGATCATAGACAAACTAACAAAAGCCGGATTTACTGCCTACTTTGCCGGCGGATATGTCAGGGATATGCTTTTAAAACTAGACTCTGACGATATAGACATTGCTACCGATGCTTCTCCAGAAACTGTGCAGCAACTGTTTCCACATACTATACCCATAGGAATTGCTTTCGGCATTGTATTGGTCGTTTTAAAAGACCATGCCTATGAAGTAGCTACTTTCCGCAAAGATTTAAAATATGAAAACGGCCGCCATCCTTCCGCTATTGAATATACATCTGCCAAAGAAGACTCCCTCAGGCGTGATTTTACAATAAACGGCATGTTTTTCGATCCCCTTAAAAAACAGATTATTGATTATGTAGACGGCAAAAAGGATTTAGAAAAAAAACAAATCCGCGCGATCGGCAATGCTGAAACAAGATTTCAAGAAGACCGCCTGCGCATGATCCGAGCAGTTAGAATGGCAGTTAGATTTAACTTTGCAATAGAAGAAAAAACCAAACAGGCTATTTTAAAACACGCCCATGAGCTCTTTCCTTTTGTAGCTATTGAACGGGTATATCAGGAACTTGGCAAAATGGCCAAATACCCCAACTTTAAAAAAGCACTTTTACTTTTATTTGATTTAAATCTTTTAACCTCCATTTTTCCTCAGATTAAAGGCCTCAAAAAAACAGAGTTGGAAAACAGATTAAAAGAAGCGGATCTTATTCCCCAGCATGCACCTGTGATTGCTAAACTGCTACCTATTTTCGGGCTCTTTTCCCTAGAACAGAAAATCAGTATCTGCCAATATCTCAAACTCAGTTCAGCAGATATTAAGTATGTGACTTTTTTCGACCATCTGGAAAATGTGTTAAGCAAAAACCAACAACTGGATGCTTTGGAAACTGTCAATCTTCTAGCCAGTCCATTTTTTGAAACCGCTCTAGAGTGCTTCGCTATCCGGCTCTCTTTAAAAGAGAGAAAAAATCTGCTGCAAAAATTTCATCTGCTGCAGGAAAACTTTAAACCTTTTATCGAACGAAAGCAAAAAAATGAACCGGTGGTCAAAGCCAAACACTTGGCCAAGGCGGGCATCCGCCCCTCTCCTTTAATGGGGGATTTGCTATATGAGGCGGAAAAAATTTCCATTAATCAAAAAATACAAGACCCTGATCAGGTCTTAAAAATTTTAAAAAAATCATCGCTCTGGCCAAAAACCCATGAAAGCTAAAAAAATTACTTCTATACAAAACTCCCTGATTAAGGAATTGGTCCTTTTACGGGAAAATAAAAAACAAAGGGAAAAACAAAAACAAGCTTTGATCTTCTCTTCTAAAATAGTCTTGGATGTCAATAAAAGACTGCCGCTGCAAAAACTTTTCATGCTAGACAATCTTTCTCAACAGCAACAGCAAACTTTTCTCCAAAAGCTCAATTATCAAGAACTGTTTCTAGTTTCTGAACAAGTCATGAAAAAAATTACCAACCTAAGCTCTTCTGAAAAAGTTTTCCTAGCAGCTACAGTGCCTATACCAAAGTCTTCTTTTTTTAAACCAAGCAAAAAACTGTTAATCTTAGACGGCCTGCAAGATCCTTTAAATGTTGGTTCTCTGATTCGTACTGCCCATGGGCTGGGCTGGGAAAATATAGTTTTAACCTCCCATACCGCAGACCCTTTCAATGTTAAAGCTACAAGAGCTGCCATGGGTTCTAACTTTTTTGTATTTTTACATTTTTTACCAATCGACAAGCTATCTGAATTTTTATCTAAAGAAAAATTTACAATTTATTTGGCAGACTTAAAAGGCCGGGACATAGCTTCTTTAAAATTAGCTAAAAAAACAGCTCCAACAGCCCTGATCTTAAGCAATGAAAGCAAAGGGGTTAAAAACTGGACCAGGCAAATAGCTCAGAAAATTACTATTAAACTGCAAAAAGGCCTAGATTCTTTAAACGTCTCTGCAGCCGGCGCTATTTTAATGCACTATCTATCTTGAACCTCCTTCGCCTAAAGACAAAAGATTCCTAGTTCCCGGCTCCGAGCAACCCCGGCAGCTCGCCAGGCTTACCGACGTACCGACGGCCTTATTTTTTAACACTTTCTGGCAATGGTAGAAACGCTTGCATTTATACTAGCTTAAAACTAGCAGAGACTTTGTACTCACCCAGTGGATATGCCACCAATCCTTAATAGGATTATGCAGTTAAAGGTTTAACTTTTGTTAATTTTTAATGGAAAAAATATTTTGCACCTTGTATTCCAGTTCTAAAAAACTGGGTTTTACGGTGTGTTAATGATAAAGTCGGCCAATATTCCTCATATTTTTAAATCTCTGCAAAACGGCATTTAATTTCCTCCTACTTATATAAGCTCAAACATAATATAAACACTTAATACGTTTTTATTTTTAGAGTTTTCTTTTAACAAATTAAGTTTTAACATTAAATTTAGAGGTTGTAAGCATTAAAAAGCCGACAACATGTATTTAAAAACCAAGGATAATTTTTTATGGATCATATAGCTTCTTTACATGCCATGGAGATCTTAGATTCCAGAGGCAATCCCACTTTGGAAGTAATTGTAAAAACTAAAAAAGGAGCAATCGCTTCTGCCAAAGTCCCTTCCGGCGCCTCCAAGGGAGACAAAGAGGCTTGCGAACTCAGAGATGAAGATCCTAAAAGATATCGGGGCAAAGGAGTAACCAAAGCCGTAGACAATGTTAACGGCCCAATTCAAAAACTGCTTGCCGGTTGCAAATTAAATCTAGAAAAAATAGATACTTTAATGATAGAAGCGGACGGCACTGAAAACAAATCCAAACTGGGAGCCAATGCGATTGTTGGAGTTTCTCTCGCTGCAGCCAGAGTCGCTGCCGTATCGGAAAAAGAGCCTCTTTTCCGCCATTTAAAAAAACAACAGAAATATACGCTTCCCAGACCTATGATGAATATTATCAATGGAGGCGTACATGCCGACAGTTCTTTGGACATCCAAGAATTTATGATCTGCCCGAAAGCTTCTTCTTTTAAAGAAGCCTTACGCTACGGATCTGAAATTTTCTGGTCTTTAAAATCCATTTTAAAAAAAGATGGGTATAAAACCTCTGTCGGCGATGAAGGCGGTTTTGCTCCGGATTTAAAATCCGAAGAAGAAGCTTTTACCTTAATTTGCCAGGCTATCGAACAGGCCGGCTTTAAACTCAAAGATGATGTAGAGCTGGCTATTGATGCTGCCGCTTCTTCTTTCTATGACGCTCAAAACCATAAATATTTAGAAATGAAAAAAAAGAACAAAGGAGAAAATTTCAAAGAAAAAACAGCAGACGAGCAAATTGAGTATTTAGCTAAATTTACGCAAGATTTCCCCTTGATCTCAATCGAAGATGGCCTTGATGAAAATGATTGGGAGGGCTGGAAAAAAATAACCGAAAAATTATCTAATACAATTATTGTTGGAGATGACCTGTTTGTTACCAATCCCAAAATTTTAAAAAAGGGCATTAAGGAAAAAGCTGCCAATGCTATTTTAATCAAGCCTAACCAGGTAGGGACTTTAACAGAAACCTTTAAAACTATAGAACTTGCTCGGAAAAATGATTTTACAACTATTATTTCCCATAGATCAGGAGATACAGAAGATGCATTTATTGCCGATTTGGCTGTTGCCAGCTGTTCTAAATTTATAAAAACCGGTTCCCTTTCCAGATCAGAAAGAATCTGTAAATATAATAGGCTTTTAGAAATCGAAAACTTTTTACTTTAAAATATTTTGTCTGATCTTTCTCTTGGCTTAAATTCTTGGCTTATCTAATAATATAACTTATTTTTTAAAATGGCCTATGTTACAATTAAAATCTGTTTTTTTTCTGTTCTTTTTTTTTATTTATTTCAACTCGGGCTTTTCCGAAATTTTAATTGATATTAAAAAACCAGAACCTTCTGCTTTTTTCTTCTCTGCAAAAGAGGCTGCTATAGAACAAAAAGAACAAAAAAAACTTTCTAAAAACGAAAAAAATCTAAAAGCTTATAAAAAAAGCCGGGAAAAAGCAGCAAAGCAAAAAAAACAAGAGCAAAAGCAAAAAGAAAAAGAACAAAAAAAACTGAAGAAGAAAAAAAAGAAAGATAAAAAGAAAAAATTTAAGCATCCTCTTTCCTATTCTAACAAGCCGGTATATGGTCCTTTTTTTACTGCTGAATTTTTATATGCCAAGCCGAAGAGTCCCAATTTTTTACCTGCTAAAACTAACCTAAATGACGATCCCACTTCTCTCAAACAAAAAGCAAAGCTGATTGATTTTGATTGGGAAATTGGCTGGAAAATTGGTTTCGGCTTAAATTTCAACCGCGACCAGTTTGATTTATACAGTTACTGGACCTCTCTTTCCGGCAAAAAAACAGAAACCTTGGAAAGCGACAGCTATGAAATCCAAACCATGGCACGCTTTAATGAAGAGGATTTAACCAGCACTGACTTTGTCAATTATAACTCATCTTACATTAAATTCGATCTGGATACAGTTGATGTAGAACTAGGCAAGAGTTTTTATACCAGCAAACTTTTTTCTATGCGTCCTGCTATCGGCTTTAAATGGGCTTATTTAAAAAAAGAATTTTTTATTTTTGCCCGCACATCGCTATCTGAAAATTTTCCCAAACATATGACTTTGCCTTATAAATACAATGGCTATGGCCTTTCTTTTGCTTTGAACAATTATTTTCAACTAGCCCGCCATTTTTGTATTTTAGCCGAATTGCAAACTGCTCTGCTTTATGGAAGAACTAAAATTACGCTAACTACAGTTCAAGACTCCGGCCATTTAGAACAGGAAAATTTGGAAGTATCATCGGAAGAATGGCTGATCAAGCCTTATTTTAAAATTTTTGCCGGCTGTTCCATAGGTGGCAACCTGCTCAAAGACAAATTATTTCTAGCCGCCAGAACTGGCTGGCAGTTTGAACTCTGGCCCGATATTAAAAGCACCATCAGCAATTTAAATGATCTTAACTCAACTTTACAAATTTCCAGCTTTGTTTTTTCTTTAAGAGCCGAATTTTAATTTTTTGTCATCTTCTAACATCTCAAAAACCTAGATAAAAATACTTGTTTTAGTATGGATAACCTCTCAAATATTGTATAAGTCTTAAGACTGATTTTCACCTTGGACTGTTTTTTGAACCGTTTCTTGTTTCAAGAAAAATTCTGAAAATACTTCTATCAAATCATGTGCTTTAAAAAAAACGGCAGATACAGCTAAAACAACCAGAAAAACTAAAGATAACAGAGAAAAATGAAATAACTGCTCAGAAAATATACGCGTAAAAAAAGGCCGGTTAAAAGTAAAAAAAAAGCTAAACATATGCAACAAAGTTTTATGCAACCACATATGATCCACAATAAAAACAGCCATAAAAGCACTAATAAAAGTAAGATTTAATCTTAACAACCGAAAAGACCTTTTACAAAAAGAACTTTGATAACCAATTTTTACAGCCGTTTTTTTCAACAGATAAAAATTAAACAAAGAACTCAGACTGGTAGCTAATGCTATGCTGTAAGGGCCCAATTTTAAGATAAAGACAAATAAAGCATTTAAGCCAATATTCAAGCCTACCGCCAACAAAGCGAAAAACATGGGCAGACGAAAATTATTCCGGGCATAAAAAACAGAAGAAAATAAAATTGTCATAGCTGCCGGCACAAGCCCTAAACCATAAGCTAAAAGGCAAAAAGCAGTATTCGCTACTGCCAAAGCAGAGAAATCGCCCCTTCCATATAACAGATTTAAAGCAGACGGACCTAAAGCGATAATCGTAAAAGAACAAAAAAGCATCACCACTAATATGCGCCTATAGCTTTGGTTAAAAAGCCAAAAACTTTTTTCATGGTCCTGTTCTTTAATCGCTCTGGACAGTCTGGGCATCACTGTATTAATGCAAGCAATGCCAAAAACAGCTAAAGCCAACTGTTCTAAACGAATAGAATACCAAAGATAGCCAGGCCCTTTTAAATCAGCCGACCTGGCAAATAAAGTGTCTAAAAAAGCATTAATTTGTAAAGTACCAACGCCAATAGCACTAACCGAAAAAGCTTTAATGAGATTTTTAACTTCTTTAGGCATTTCCCAAACCACCCATTGTCTTAAACGAAAGGTAGTCTGTTTGAAAACTTGCGGCAAGGTCACAAGCCACTGTCCAACAAAACCCGCTACTACGAATTGCGAAAGTAGGGTCAAAGCTTTTAAAATAGGCTGTCCTTTTAACAAAAAAGCTCCCAAAATCCAGAAAAGATTACAAATAACAGGCGCTAAATTAGGTATGAAAAATATTTCAAAACATTGCAGAAAAGAAAGATTAAGACCATAAAGGCAGATAAAAATAACTGCCGGGAAAAGCCAAGCTGCCAAATAAGCAATTTCCTGGTTAGCTGGAGAAAAAAAACGGATTTTTAAAAGTATAAATAAAATGATCTCTACTGCAATGGTAGCAAAGATTAAAAAAAATGCGATCAGAAAAGAAAGCCGCCGAAAAAAATCTAAAGCTTTATTTAAACTTTGAACACGCAGCCCTTCAAAGTAGGGCACAAAAGCAGCCTGAAAAGGGCCTTCCCCCAGAAGTCTCCGTAATAAATTAGCCAAGCGGAAAGCTACAAAAAAAGCAGCGACAGACACATTGTCGCCAAAAGAAAAGGCCATCGCCAAGTCCCGTAAAAAGCCACTTAAGCGGCTTAAAAATACGGCAGAGAAAAATCTTTTCGTATGTAAAGATATTTCAGTTGACGCTGGCCTCATGCAATTAAATTGTTACTTACGTTCTACTTCATCATCAGTTTCTGCAGAACCATCAGAAACAACAACTTCATTTACAGCCGCATCTTTGTTATCATTTTTTTCTTCTGATGCAGGATTTTCTGTAGCAGGCTCTTGAGCTGTATCTTCAGCAGAAACATAAGAAACTGATAAAATCAAAGCGGAAAACAATAAAGATAAATACTTTTTCATATAAGCACTCCTTTGGTTAAAAACAATCCAATTAAAGCACAATGCCAATTGAATCATATTAATAATGTAAGAGTTACACTATCACAAATAGTAGCTAAAACAGATTTAAAACAAAAGACGGAAAAAACAATTAAAAACAAAGAACCAAAAACAGCCTGCAATTTTCAAGAGAAAAGTTCTTCGGCACGGGAGAGCCAATTTTCTTGTTTGATGGTTGTATTTCTGCCATGGCCCGGAAACACTTCAGTCTTTGGAGGCAAAAGAGAAAGTTTTTTTAAAGACTGCCACATGTCTTTTGCAGAAGAAGCAGGAAAATGGACAGCTCCCATTGAACCTTTAAACAACGTGTCTCCGGAAAACAGGATTTTTTCTTTTTCCGCAAAATAACAGACGCTGCCGGGCGTATGTCCTGGAGTATGCAAAACTTTTAAAGCAATCGAACCGATCTGAACCATGTCCTGATCCTTAAGAAGATAATCCGCTTTGACCCCTTCTATATCATACATTAAAACCAGTCCATCACTACCGGGCTTTTCCAGATTTTCCCGATCCAGCTCATGTACATATACAGAAACATCAATTTTTTCTTTTAAGGCTTTAACTCCGGCAATATGATCCCAATGCGAATGGGTTAAAAGAATAGCCTTCAATTTCAAATTTTTCTTTTTCAGATAAGTTAAAATTTTTTCAGCAGCTTCAAAAGAAGGATCGATCACTGCTGCTGCATGTTCTTTTTCACAGCCAATAATAATGGTATTATTAGCAAGAGGCCCTAAAACAAAAATCTTTAAAAACATAAAAGCTAACATTTAATGACAAAATGGCGCACCGAAGAGGACTCGAACCTCTAACCTCCTGGTCCGTAGCCAGGTGCTCTATCCAATTGAGCTACCGGTGCTTTGCTAGATATGATCTTATAAAAACAGGTTTTAGACAAGTCTTTTTAGCTCTTTTTAACCGTCAAAAGCTCTTCCTTTTAAATATTTTATTAAAATTTTTTAAGACAGGCATATCCGGACGGCTGTTAAATTTTCTTGAGCAGGGAAAGAGCTTCCTTCATGGAAAGCGGCTGAATATTTGACAGAACCCTTTTCTTCAAACAGTGTTTATCTTTTATTTTATTTTTTACGAAATCTTGCAAAGTCTGTTCTAAATTTATTTGATAAAAAGGTTTTACTTCCTGAAAAGAATATCCATGCACAAAATCTTTACCCTGAAAATCTTGAGCAAATTCTTGAGCGACTAAAAAACTCCAAAAACGGTCATTTCGATGGCCCCAGCTTTTTACTTTTTTCAGCATTTGCTGTTTACTCCGCACCCAGCTGTAATGATGAATCAGAGCTTTACTCTCAAAAAGCACTTTTCTGATTTTAGGCTCGGCTGCTTCATCAAAAATAGCTGCTCTTTCTGATTTTTTTAAAATAGAGCTTAGTTTAACCTGGCTGTTTTTTATCATAACAGCTGAATCTTCCAAAGTATCTGCTCTATATTTAGTTTCTCTAAAATACCAATAATTAGCGGGTTTGACGGATACATATTTTTGATATTCGCAAGTATCCAGCCATTTATGAAAAAGATCGCCGTCTACAATTTCATCGACATCCAAGAAAAGCGTATATTCAATATTTTTATCTACCTGGAAAAAACCTACCAAGCGGGAAAAAGAATGCCAAAAATTATCTTCTCCTACTTTTTTGTATAATTTGCCAGCTTTAGCTTGAATTTTTTTAGGCATAAAAGGATAAAGCACAAATCGGACTTTAGGAAAATACGAAAAAAGCTGGAAAAGCAAATCCAGATTTTCTTCTGTGCCATCAAAAAAATAGTCGGCTGCAACGACATAGACTTTTTTAGAAAATTTTAAGGCTTCTGTTAAACAGGGCTTCAAAAAAGCAGTTTCATTAGAACAAAAATTAATAACTGTAGCTATGGAATGCTGTGCCATTTTTCACTATATCTTATCAATTTATCGGCAAGAAAACCTCTTTTTTTGGAAAAAAAGGCGGTAAACCTGCATTAAAATAAGTTTTAAAAATACATGTTTAAAAACCATTTAAAAGTATAAGCCACTAAGCAAAAGACTTAAAGTTTA
>CAYXMS010000020.1:0-27015 GCA_964466185.1 uncultured bacterium | reverse complement strand
GAGAGGCAAACAAGTTTGGCCTAAAAAGTTGTCCAGCCCAATGGGTCCACCTCAGTAATTAACATCTGATCGAACATAGCTATCATTAGATTTAAGATGATTATTAATACTGCTAAAACATAAAAAAAACGGCGTCAATAACAATAAATAGATAGAACAACCAAACATAACTAACCTCAAAATTGTATTTAGTTTTTCTAAAACTTTTACTTTTCTTACATATTTAGAATAGTTTGAAAAACGCCATAAATATTAGCACTGCCCCATATTTATGACGACAAAAAATTAATTAACAAAAAATTAAAATTTTTCAATCTTAAGAATTTACATTCTTTTGTAAGACGAAATTTAAGCTAAAAATCAAACCAACATTGCAAAACATTTAATTTTTTCAACTTAAAAGATTATGACCAAAGATAAATGAATCTTTATTTTTCTGATATGGATAGGTAGATGAAAAATCATTCCTTTTATTATTTTGCTATCTGCTATTTCAGCTCTTGTTTACAAAGAAAGGTATAGGAATTTTAACGGCTATTTTTATAAACATTTAAGGTAGATTGCTTTTCAATGGCTTTTTTGCAAGTCGTGAATAACATGTGTCATAATTTTTAAAATTTTGAAGTTCATTTTTTTGAAATTTCAATTGGGGTGAAAGCAGCATTTTCTGCTTTTAGATATATTTTTTTGCCTTTTGCTTGTAAGCGCTTAATAGTAATTTTTCCATTTACGGCTACAATTAAAATATCGCCATTTTGAATTCCGGCGTTAATCATAGAAAGTCCATTAACTTTAACTAGAAAAGTATTTTTTGGTTTTTTGATTAAAAGTTCGTTGAGATCGGTTCTTTTTTTTTTAACTTTTCTATCCGCCTTTGAGGGAATACCGGTCGCAATTTGACATTGATAAAAGGGTAGCCTGAAAAGCGGTGAGAGAATTTTACTGTTAAAGCCTTTTGAGCTGTTAGATCGGCTAGCTAAGTTAATGTCAGATTAAATCCTGTTATCTATAATCCTAAAAAGATTGTTGCTGCGCATACCATTCATTTAAAATAATCATTTATGAAAGACAATAAATGCTCTATTAAATTTTCAATCTTATTCATAATTGAAATTATATAAGAACTTTCGTTTTTTATTTTTAATTCTTTGGTGTTCCTTTTGAGAGCTTCTATGTTGTGTTTTGTATGTTTAATACATTTAGCTATTTGAGGTTCTTCATTTTCCGCTTTAATTGTTTCTACTCGGTGCATAATATTATTTACTCGATCTTGTGCTGCTTGTAATCTTGTTTCCCAATTTGCATCTTGATGATGTGTTACATTGTGTTCGTTGTCTAGATTTTGAACCATATTTAATTTTTTGTTTTAAGATTTAAAATAGTAGGAGATTAAATATATAGCAATAAGAGCAGTAAAAATAATCGCCGTGCCTAATAATGAAAATTTAAAGATTTTTTGGGATCGGGCATGATTTTGGATACGCTTATTTTTTAATCTCTGGGTATTTTTTTTAAAATCTTTGATTATTTCTTCTAAAGAGAAAGAAACATGTGTATTAATTCTATGATCCGTATTTTCTGGGACCAAATCAGGCAGTGGACTGCTTATATATGTTTTAAACATAATTATGCTGTTTTCCTTTTAAAAAAATTATTCCAAACTGTTTTGGCTTTTACGCAGGTATTGTTAATAATTTTTTTTACTTTAATATAGGAGTAGATAATAAAGCAATATCTTTTCTGTAAATTCGGCTAATATTCCTCATATTTTTAAATATGACTTTTCAGTAATCCATTCTTCATGGATTTCTATCAGCACACCTGTTACTAATCGCAGAGCCGATTCTGCATTTGGAAATAAAACAGCAACTTTAGTTCTTTTTTTAATTTCTCTATTAACTCTTTTCAAGAGTAGTAACTTTGCAAAAATTAGTTTCAAAAAAATCTAATCTTTTTTTTTAATTAAAAAATAGTTTTTATTGAAGTAATTTAGATTGTTTTTCGCACAAACTAAGGTTCTTTTTTATTTCTTGATTATTGTAAGTAGAAAAAAAATAAAAATGATTAGGCATAATATCAGAATAAATTTAATTCTGAAGTTTTTTTTTCGACTCGCCATTATTGCAGAACATTTTTCAGCCATTTCTAATACTGGTTCTTTTTTCAATTCACCTTGTAATAAAGCTAGCCCTTCTTGAGCTAATGTTTTTGTCATTGGTTGTTCGGAATATTTAATTATCTCTTCTAAAAATTTTTGGATATTTTGTTGTAAATCTTTTGGTAATGTGTAAGTAGCAACAATTTCATTAATCAGAAATAAAGTAACAAAAACTTCTTTTTTTATTCCCAACCGAACATGCTGTTTTAAATCTTCTAAAAGTAATCTGAAAATAGGTAAGTTTAAGATGTTTATACGAGTAGTAAACAATTCTAAAAATTTAATCTGATCTGATCGAAGAAAATCATTATCCCAATGTTCTTTTTTAAATTTTTTATAAGTCTCTACGCTAAGATGGTCAGAGTCTTCATTTGAGAGAATCCTTTCGCTTCGTCCTAATAATATTTGTTGATAACGTCTTTGAAAAATTTTTCTAGCTACACAATAAGATCGGAAACTTTTTCCTTGTTGTATGGCTTCTTGAGAACTTCTAACAAAAAGCTGAAATACTCTTGATATTCCTTCTTCTTCCAATGTCCATAAATGCCATCTTTGTTCTAGAGGAGAAAGAGTTTCAAACTGAGTTGTTATTAATAAAGATTTATGTACCGGTATTATAGCCATATTTACACAAAAAAGGTTGGAGTATTTGGAGGAGGTAAAGGTGCTTTTTAAAAAAAAATAAGTTGATTATATTGAAAATTGCATTGCCAACCTGAGCTACTTCTGGAAGATGTTTAAAAAAATCAAAATCTAAAGAGATCTTAACTCTAGTATATAAAAGACTTTTACCTAAAAGAGATAGGCCTGTGTAAGCTTTAATACGAATAGCATCTTTGTTAGAATTGACTAGTCTTTCTCTGTAAATTTGAAAAATAAACTGTTCTAAATTAGGATTAAGATTGTTAAAAAGTGTTTTCACACTTTCATTTAAGATGTCTAAAGCTACTACATTAACCGAAACATTGGAAGCACTGACAGAAGGTAAAAAACAAGTAAAATGTATAACCAAAAACTCGTGTTGGCTGACTGTTAAATTTTTAAGATTTTTTTTATATTCATAAAAAGTAGCTAGAAGACGAAAAATTTGTTCGGTATCAAGATGGCGAAAGTTTATTGGAGAAGGATTACCTTCTAAAGGGCCAAAAAGATTTTCAATAATGGATAAGATTTGTCGTTTATTCTCTCTGGTAATAATTTGATATTGCTGGTTTTTTAAATCTGTTTTAAATTGTGCTAGTTTTTCTTTTCTTTGAATCTCCTTTTCTTGAACATCGCTTTGAAACCAACTCCAAGGATACCAAAGAACTGTTCTCTGATTTTCCAATGAAATCTGATGAAGCATTTTTTTAGCTACTGGCATATTAGTTTGATATTTGACTAATTGATGGTCTTGAATTTCTGGAACAGATATTTCTGTTAACAAAAGCAATATCGTTAAACTTTGTTCTTTAACAAGTATTGTCATTTTTTCAATCTTGATTTGAAAAATTTTAATTAGAATATTCTTTTTTCTTTTTTTATCAATCTTTTTTATAAAAATAGATCATTAAAAATAAATTTTTAAGATGGCAAAGGCATATTGCTTTTTAATGGCTTTGTTGCAAGGCGTGAATGACATGTGTCACAATTCCTAAAATTTTGAAGTTCATTTTTTTTGAAATTTCAATTGGGGTGAAAGCAGCATTTTCTGCTTTTAGATATATTTTTTTGCCTTTTGCTTGTAAGCGCTTAATAGTAATTTTTCCATTTACGGCTACAATTAAAATATCGCCATTTTGAATTCCGGCGTTAATCATAGAAAGTCCATTAACTTTAACTAGAAAAGTATCTTTTGGTTTTTTGATTAAAAGTTCGTTGAGATCGGTTCTTTTTTCAATTTGATTGTCTATATTGGTAGGTAGGCCGGTTGCAACTTGACTTTGAAATAAGGGCAATTTTAAAAAGCGATTGTAAATATGCTCTAAAGCTCTTGGCAGATTGCTTAGCGGTATTCTAGCGGATTGTATTTTGATTAATGAGCCTGAATTAAGGCTGACTGTTCATGACCACTATACGGAAGTTTTCAAGATCGTTCATCAGCTTTTAAATAAAATGCAGGCGCGTTCTATATCGGTGACCAAAGGAGTCAACGGAGTTTTCTGTCTGAACAGCGATGAAGGAATTGACATTCCTGCTTTCGTAACGGAGACTATCGACAGGGCTGGAGCAGGAGACAGTTATTTGGCATTAAGCTCTCTTTTGCCGAGCAGCTGGTTTTTCTACAATTCTGACCGGTTTTTTAGATTCTTTGGTTTCTGCTTTGGGCGTGCAGATTGTCGGCAATAAAGAAACTATTAAAAAAGATAAGCTGCTGAAGTTTTTGCTGCGGATAATGAAATAGTACTTTTTTCAGAAAAATTTTAAGGTAAAGTCTTTTTACATTTTCAAACTTTTTTTAATTTTTTTTTGATTAAGTGAGGCAGGAAATGCCAGTATTTTGGATTTTTAAGCAAAAACTTTCCGAAAGGCTTTCCCAGTATGTAAAGAAGATGGGATTTTTTCCATTTATTTACAGAAGCATCTTTTTTTAATAAATCCAGCAGAACTTGAAAAGTTTTTTCCCTAGTTTTTTGCGAACGGTTAGCGATAGCGGATAAGGAAGAACCATGCTGGCGCATGGCGGCCAGTTCTTCTGTTATGAAGCAGATAGGATAATTTAAAGCTATTTGATGGTGTAGATACCAGTCACAGAGATGATGAAGTTCGGTTTTGGTTCCTCCGTATGTTCTGACTAAATTCATATTATAGATTGTGGCCGTTCCCGCAAGCCAAAAATTATGATCGCGAAAAAGTTTTATGCACTCTGCTGGATTGTATATTTGAACCTTTTGAGAGGTTGTCTTTTTTCTGGTCAGAGGTTCTTCTCTATCTTTGAAGAAGATTAACTTGGAAGAACAAAGACCTATTTCAGGGTATTTTTTAAATGCTGACATGGCTTTGTCAAAAAAGCCCGGAATTATAAGATCGTCTGATGCCGCCATGTATATGCAATCTCCTGACAGAAGGGAAATGGCTTCATTGAAAGAAAAATGCATGCCCTGATTTTTTTTATGCCTTAAAAATTGGATATCTTTGTTTTTGTATTTTTGCAGCACCTGAAAAATTTTATCTACGCTGTCATCTGTAGAAGCGTCGTCTATGATCATAAGCTCTACATTTGGATAATCTTGACGAAGAATAGCTTCTGCTGCTTGGCCTACATAGCGGCTGTAATTATAGTTTACTAAAATAACAGACAATTGCATATGAAACCTTGTTGCCTTTTAAAAAATAAGCTTATATCACATTTAAGGGTTAAATTTTATTTTTGTTTCACAAGATGTTGATATTTGTTTATGAACCTGCTGCCTATCAAAGCAGGAGATCCCTGTCCGTAATAGTTGACGAATAAATCTGTAAATTGCTTCTGCAGACTATTTTTTTCCACAGTCTGTTTTTTCTCTATTTGAGCAAGTTTTTCTAAAACAGCTTCTTTAATTTCTTTAGGAGAGTTGTCAATAATTTGAATATTTAATTTATCGATTTGCTCTTTGTCCATTGCAAGGCCCAGATTCTTGTTTTGTAGAATTTCAGCAAAAGAAAGAAAGCTCTTTTTATTTTTGCAAAAATATAATTTGGGAATAAATAGGCTTTTCGTCTGAGGCAGGCAATTGAAAGCAAAGGTATTGACTAAAACCATGGGAGTACGGAACAGAAAAGGGACTTCATTTAGTCCGGTATTGGAAGATCCCAGGTAAAGTTTGCTGGTAGCTATTAGAAAAAGGTCCATCCAGTCGGAAAAAAATTCGGATTTGCTGTAGTCTATCAGCCGGTTATGTTTTTTTAGTTTTTCCGGTAGAGGATTGGTTGCTTTGCCCAGGCGTATGCACCAGCCTCCCCTTTTATGAATTTCCTGCAGGGCCTGATCCAGGGATTCTGCTTGGGAATTACGGTATTCATTTTGGGAATCTTGTCTATATCCGAATTCCCGACAATGAAAAACAATATACCAATCATTTTTTTTGATGCCCCAGGAGCGTAAGATTTTTTCGCCTTTTTGCCGATGATTAGCAGAGATGGTTAAAAAGGGATCCTTGGTTCTTTGATCGGCTAAAAGCGGTATGTAGGCCCCAGAATGCAAAAATTTAATTGGCTTGTAGCTTAAGATGCGAGAGCGGATTAAAGGCAAAAGCAAAAGACAGAGCCAAGGGGATTTGATAACCTTGAAATATTTTTTCCAGTACTGTAAAAGAGCGACGTTGTCTACAATTGCCTCTTTTGGAAAAAGAGAAAATAGCTGTTTTACTGGTAAAGCCAGAATCATTTTACACGGTTTTTCTTTTTTTAAGTAAAGACGCTTTATATAAAGGGCGGGTTCTATGCAGAGATGTCCGATAGCTCTGGGACAGGAGACGTTTAAAAATCTAAGACCTAAAGTCCGCAAGAGCAGAGCTAGGGGAAAAGACAGCCAAATAGATAATTTTAAACCAAAGGATTTAATTTTTTGCATATTGCCTAGATATATATGTATTTTTGGATTCTTAAGCTCTTTTTGATTTTCTTTCCAGCTTTTGTGCTTATTGCAAATACGAATCCAGATAAGTTAGCATTTTCTTCACGCAATAAACAATTAGTAAAGTGGTCCCTTTTGTTAGGACCAAAAATAGCCATTGCTAAGACACCGATTTCCAGCAAAATCTGCGACACCGTATTGTTATTATTTGTTTAAGAGACATATGCCAAATAATTTTTTGAGGTAATGGTTTGTACAGAAGCTTTTGGATAATGTTCTTGCCAAAGCAGAGCCGCTTTATTTTTTTTCTCTGCAGACCATTTAATTTCATAAGCAGATAATTGATTGTCTAGTTCTTCAATCAGATCAATTTCTAAATTATTATAAGTTCTCCAAAAATAACGGCTGCCGTAAAATCCCTCGTAATTACTTTTTTTTAAACGTTCAATAAAAATAAAATTTTCCCATAAATGCCCTAAGTCATTACGATTGTCCAATGCATTAAACTGAGAAATAACCGCATTGCGAATGCCTAAATCAAAAAAATAGTATTTTTGTTTGCTGGTAATCTCTTTTCTTAAATTACGGCTAAAGCTGCCTAGTTTATAAATTACAAAAGATTTTTCCAACAAATCTAAATATCTATCTACTGTTTTTGTATCAACATGTAATTGAGAAGCTAGTTCGCTGCAGGAAACAAGCTGTCCAATTTGAAAAGCCAATAGCTTAATCAGATTGAATAAAACATTGGATTTTCTAATTTTATCCAGGGAAAGCACATCTTTTAACAAATAAGAATCAACCAGTTCATTTAAAATACGGATTTTTTCTTCGCGCAAAGAAGCCGTTAAAACCTTGGGATAGCTGCCAAAAATTAAAAAGTTTTCCAGTTTTTCACGTATTTCATGTTGATTATAATTTTTCAATAATTCTATTTGGGCTAATGGATATAAAATTAAAGTTTTTTTTCTACCGGTTAAAGGTTCTCCAATTGTTTGAGATAAATCAAAAGAAGAAGATCCGGTGGCAATTACAAAAAGATTAGGCATCTGATCTATCAAAATCTTTAACGCCATGCCTATCTCAGGAATCTGCTGAGCCTCATCAATAGCAATCAGCTCATACCCCTCAGCATAACCTAAAATTTTTGTAAAATCTTTAGAACTCAAAAGTTGCTGGGTCCTGATATTATCGCCGGAATCTAATTTATATTTTAGATGAGTTCGGCTTAAAAAATATTTTAAAAGAGTAGTTTTTCCCACCTGCCGCGGACCGTAAATAATTAAGGCTTCGTTAGGTCGCAAGTATTGTTCCAAATTCTCATAATAACGGTAAAGCATCTTGCCATCCTTCTTTTGGCCTTTAAAATAACACATACACCCTATTTTAGTCAAAATTCATGGATCAACAATCCATGTTTTTAATTAAAAACATGGATTAGCAATCCTTATTTTTCGATAAAAAAATAGGAATTTTCAAAGTATTTTTTACCTTTGAAAACCTAAAAATAAACAAGAATTATTCTGAAAAATACGGCATATATCACTTGTGCTTAAGCTATTCCATCGTTTTACGATCTTCAATAAGCTCGCTAAAAACCCGCAATTTTCGCTTGTTTTCTTTTAAAGAGACTAGGCGAATGTCCTGATCAGAAATAGCTTTTTGCAAAAAGGGATAGTAATTTCAATGGCTTTTTTGCAAATCATGAATGACATAAGTAACGATCCCTAAAATTTTAAAATCCATAGCTTCCGAAATTTTAATTGATGTAAAAGCAATTTTTCATCTTTAAGCTGTAACCTTTTAACCGTAAGTTCTCCATTTATGGCTGCAATTATGATTTTATCATTAGCCCGTTCTAGGTTGTTATCAATGACTAAAATATCGCTATTTTGAATTCCGGTTTTAATCATTGAAAAGCCGGTAATTTTGACTAAAAAAGTTTCTTTTTGTTTTTTATTAAAAAATTTTTTAGATTTGTTTTTTTTTTTTACTTTTCTATCCGCCTTTGATGGAATGCCGGTTGCAATTTGGCATTGATAAAAGGGTAGCCTGAAAAATCGATTGTGTATACATGTCAAAGCTTCGTTAAGATCGCTTAGCGGCACTCTAATTGGTTCGGAGTCTTTTCTTCTTGATATATGTGCTAGAGCATTTTTATGTCGTTAAAAACAATGAGCGTTCTGTTGCCGCATGTATGCAAGCCTTCAGAGACAGCGGCTAGCATTTGTTCTCTGAATTCGGAATTTTGACCGACCAGTACGAGCATGTTATAAACTTTTTGAACAAATGACATGACGCAATCCCCTTGCTTTAGCCATGGGGTCAAGGAATGCAATGTCTGTAATATATAAAAACTTAGCTAAATGTTAAAATTAAAGCCTAATCATGAGTTAGCTTTTCGTAGCAAGAGCCATTAAGGCGGCACGGGGAAACCCGTGCATACGGGAACTAACCTTGCGGTGAGTTGTCAGGCCAACACTTGTATTAGCAAGTGTTGGCTGATAGCGGGCCTGGACTGGGCCACGAGAGCGTAAGCGTCAGGAATCCTCTGCCTTTAGGCATGGGGAGGGTCAACAACGTTTTGGGAAGCAGGTCACCTTAAAACCAGCCTCCTTTTAAGCAGAGTTTTTATTTGAGAAAAGGTTTCGGCATATCTTTAGTTTTTTGAAAATTAATTTGTTAAATAATAATTTTCTATTTTGCAATTTAGCTCTTTTGCGATTGGAAAGCCTAAAACTTTACGTATTTTTGTAGTTCTTAAAAGTTCATCCAATTTTTGATAAACTTCATCAAAAGGAATATCTTTCATTGTGGGATATTCTAATGGGCTTAAAGTTTCAAGACAAAGAGCATAGATTTGCTCACAAGGTAGTTCCTTAGGGATTGGAATATCTTGGTCTATTAAATTTTGACGCATAATAGAATAAGTTTGTAAAACTTCTGCTAAATAAAGAGTATTTAAATTATGAAATAGCTCTAGTTGCTCTAAAAAACGCAGAGCTGCTGTAGCTCCATAACTAACAACATCTTCCGCTTCATTACCACTTGTAATATTATGAGCTGAAAAAGGTGCTGATAAATGAGCTATTTTTTGAGCTAAAGAGTTACCAGCATATTGTACAATCATATAGCCAGAGAGCAACCCAACATTTTTTTTATCAGCTACTAAATAAGTGGGTAGTATTTTGTTGCGATCAGGATTTAGCATGTAAGTCATCTGTCTTTCCATAGTAAGCGCTATTTTAGCATTGGCAAGAGCTAAACAATCAGTTACTGAAGTGATATATTCACCATGAAAATTACCACCAGAAATGACAGCCCACTTATCTTGGTTCTGGTTCAAGGTGATAATTCTCTCAGAGCTAATGTCAGGGCTAATTTCATCATTTTTATAGACTAAAGGGTTATCTGTAATAGCATTGATTTCTTTTTTAACATTATCATAAAAAGTGGTGATTAGCTCTAATTTAGGACCTAAAATTTGAGGAAGACAACGAATTGAATAATCATTTTGAATATTTTTATGATCAATAAAAGGGGAGTCTTTTAAAAAATCTCGAAAAATTTTCGCTATATTTTTTTGTCCCCATTGAGTTCTAGATGTTTGAATGCTAGCCGAAAAGGCAGCGTCAATAGCTCTCACTGAATTTAAGAACATTCCTTGTAGGGCAATTGCGTTTTCAAATTCATGTACCTCTTGTAGATATCCTAACGCTAACATAGAAGCCATAAAGGAGGTGCCATTAGTTAAAGCGAGGCCTTCTTTTGCAGAAGGGATAAAAGGCTTAATATTTGCCATTTCCAAAGCTTTTTTCGCTGAGATAATCTCGCCTTTATAATAAACAGAGACATTATCTCCTTTCATAGCACGTCCTAATCTTGCTAAATAGGCCAGATCTCCACTAGCTCCTAAAGAACCATATTTTGGAATAACTGGAATAATTTTGTGATTAATCATAGAAATGAGAGTTTGCAGATTTTCAGCTTTAAAAGCGGAGTTGCCCTTTGATAATGAGTTAGCTCTGCACAGCATGGCGCCTAAGACAACTTCTTTAGATAAAGGGGCTCCAATACCAGCGTCATGACTTTCAATAATATTAACAGATAATTGCGCCGCATCTTTGGGGGATACAGCATAATTTCTAAGATCAGCAAAACCTGTTGTAAGACCATAAACTTTAATATTTTTTTCTAAAAGATAATCGACGAAAGAACGCGTTTCTTTTAAACGATTAATACTTTTGCTACTTAGTAAGACAGATCGATCTTGGTTAACAATTTCCTGGAAATCACTTAGTTCTAAGTTATTATTTCTACCTAATGTAAAATCTTCAGATCTATTCGCAGAAAGAAAAGAAGCACAACCTAATAAAAGTAAAAAAACTTTTTTCATTTTATTCTCCTTAGACAGGTTAATTTGAGTGCCTTTGTAAAGGGCAATCTAGTTGTTTATTTTTAACTCAGTTTTAAACTGGTTTTTTTAGATAATTTAAAAATTAAAAAAAATAGGTTTGATCAGATGCTTTATTTTTTGCAAACATTTTTTTAAAAAAAGGTTAGGATTTTAATAAAGATTATTTTGTTATCATAACAAAATATTATCTTTTTTAGATTGTCAAAAAAGTATTTAATAATATATAATTTTACTTATCTTTAAGTAAATTAAATCACAGCTATGAATAAAAGATTAGGTATTATTGGTGGAGCTGGACCTATGGGGGGGAAGCTTGCTTTTGAAAAAATCATTAAAAATTATCAGAAATTAGGAGCTTATCAAGACTCCGATTTTCCTTTTATAATGCTTTTGTCTTATCCTTTTCATGACATGTTGATAGATCCTCAAAAACATAAAAAACAGATATCTGATCAGCTTCAAAGTTGTTTTGAAATATTTGCACAAAATAAAATTGAAAAGGCTATTATTGCTTGTAATACACTACACCTATTTATTACAAAAAAACCTGGGTTTGAGCTAGTACATCTTATAGAAGAAACAAAAAAAGTTATAAAAAATAGCTCTAGAGATACTTTGATTCTATCTACAATTTCTTTTAGATCAAATAATCTATATGAACTGGTAAACTGTTTTTACCCATCATTAGAGATGCAAAAAGAAATAGATGCTTGCATATATCAAAAGTTAAAAGGCTCTTTTAGTGAGAAAAAAGCGTATGAGTTTGCTGATTTTTTAAATAAATACTCAACTAAACCTATCAATATGGTGCTAGGCTGTACTGAGTTGTCTCTTTTAAACTATACTTATCCTTTGTTTGAGTATGGGCTTAACTCTAATTTTGAAATAATCGACCCGTTAGAAATAGCAATTAAAAAAATGATCTCATAATGAGTAGTGACAGATTAAATTGATATTGCTAACTTTTTTAGCTCTGGTAGTAGCTGGCTTGAGTCCGAGGTTAAAAAAGGGCCATTTAAATAGGGGCGAACAGAGGGGTTAGATCCATATTTAAATGAATAAAAAATAATATTTATGTGTTTGAGCGTATCTGTTAATTTTTTTATTTTTAGATATTCTCGAATATCCTGTTTAAATTCTACAAATCCATCACCTTGATCTTGGTCATTATGAACGTAACGATATTCATCATTGGGTAGGGCATATAAAATGGTGATTTCACCATTAGGAGCAGCTGCTTCACCCTCTTGCATTGTTATTTCAACTCTTTTAACGGTAAGCCAGACTAGCTCTAACCACTCCATTGCTGAATAGACAGCTTTTGCAGGTAAATCTTGTAATGGTTTCAGTATTGGGGGGGTGTCTGTTTCAAACAGCTCATTGACCATTGGGTGTTTAGTCTCTTCTTTACCAGCTAAAACTTCTTGACTTTTGAGAAAAATCACAGTTCGTTCTTTAAAGATGTTTTGGAAATATTGAATGAAGGCTGCATCATCGATGGTTTTTAAGAATTTAAAAAAATCACAGGAAGGAAAAACTTCTATGTTCTTGGCAGTAAAAAGATCGTTTAAGCTTATTGCAGTCAGATTTTTTTCTTCTAAAGAGCTGGCTAAAGGAGTGCCATCGGGCTTTGAAAAGAAACGTCCCCATGCTTTTAAATCATATAAAACCATTTTTAGACCTTTTTTCTCAGTTAGGTGCATTTTTTGAAAAAGCCGCATATAAGCTTTCGTATTTCCTTTTGGGTAGCCTTCATATTTACCAAAGAAAAAAAGGACTATTTGGTGTATTTTTTGATCTAATAATCGATTAAAATCATTACTAAATCTTTGCTCTTCACGAACTAAGGAAACATCTATAGAAATTGGGAATGAGGACATCGCTATTGACCTTCTGTAAAAATTGTAAGTTGTATTTTTTAGCACATCTTTAGAGTTTTGATAAATGAAAAATTCTTTTTTTTTATTTTTTAAAATAGATTTTTTATTGACTTAAAGAAAAGTCTAGAATAAATTTTTTTTGCAAACAATAAACCAACTTTAAATTATGTTAAATTTAGTGGGGTTTCCGTTTAGGTTTTCCGATGAAATTAAACGTCGAAGAGAAGTTCAATCACACTTTAATGCATTATGTGAGAAATATGGATTTGAAGAGATTGAAGCTCCAATCATTTCTCCTTTAGAGGATGTTGTAGGGCCCTCTCCCTTGCCACTGCATCCAGACAATTTAAATCGTGTGTTTCATGGAGTATTATTTCATGAAAAGAAAGTTACCTCTGGAGCGTTGCGTTATGAGAGTACGACTCAAATAGCGAGATTATTAACAGATCTGGATTTTTCTAAAAAATCGCACTATGCTTTTCATTATTTTCAAGAAATGGTAAGGCTAGAGAAAGATGAAGAAATTTGCAAAAAAAGAAAAAAATCTTTTTTTCAAATCGGTATAGAAAATTTTGCTACATCACATAAAGACCATTTATTTCAAACAACTACTGTTTTTCAAATTATTTTAGAGTTGTTAGCTTATTTTAATTTAAAACCAAAAATACGTTTTTCTCATACTGAAATTGTACTAGAGAATTTCAAAAAACATAATTTTGAACCGATTTTAAAAAGACGAATTATTAACCTTATGGAAAAAGGTGATTTTAATAAATTGCAAGATGTTTTAACTAACTTAAATTTAGAAAAAAGAGCAATGCAAAATTTAATTAAAATGGCTCAGTTAAGAAACGTTTCTTTAGTAGAGGGGATTGAATATGTTAAAAGTTTAGGTTGTGAAAAAGCCTATATAGAGCTACAAACAGTTTATGACCATCTTGTGGCTAAAGGAATTTCAACAGATGTTTTTTCTTTTGATTCTGGGATTCATCGCTCTTTAAATTTTTATAATGGAGTTGTCTTTCAATTAGATGCAGGCTCTATGAAAGAAATAGCCGGAGGAGGAGATTTTTCAAAGCTAGTAAAAAGTTTTGGTCCTAAAGAGGATATTTACTCTATGGGACTTGCTATTGGATACGAAAGGCTTTTGCTAGCACAACAACAAGAGCAGCTGTTATGTTAATTAATCCTGAAGAGCTGCAAGATTCTTTGAACTTTATTCAATCGTTTCAAAGTAATCCTCAAGAAGCTGTTTCTCACTATTATAAACAAAAACAGATCTCCCCGTTTCCTATAGAGCCTTCTTCAGAACATTTAGATTTTTCTTTGCCAGAAGAGCTGCAAGAATCATTAGATATTCTTATTGCAAGATTAGATCATTTAAATCATCACCTTCTATACTCAGCTACAACTAATTTTTCCTATGATGATGTTAATTTAGAGCCAGCTCCTTTGAACCATATAGGCATTTATGTGCCATATCGCTTAAGTAGCTCTTTAATTACGTGGGCTAGTGCAGCAAAGAGTGCTGGCGTAAAAAATATAACTGCTTATTTAGCTAGAAACCCTGAAAACGGAGATATTTGTCCAGCATCTATTTATGTTGCTAAAAAGTACCAAACTAAGATTTTATCAGGGCCTGCTAGATTTGGCTTTCCTTACTTAACTTTTGCTTTAGATAATCCTATTGATATGATCTGTGGACCAGCAGGAAAAAGGCTCAATATTTTAAAGCAATTATCAGCACTGATAGCAGGAAAAACTACTGATTTTTTTGCAGGACCGTCAGAAATAGCAGCTGTTGTTTTTTCAGCGGATAAGATAGTTTCTGCTATTGATGATTTAGCAGCTCAAATGGAGCATGGTAAAGATAGTAGAGGATATTTGATTTTAGTAGGGGAGCAAATGCAGAGTGAAGATTTGCAAGTAGCTCAGCGATTAGCTTCTTGCTCAGATCAGGTCCAGGTTATAAGAGCTAAAGATTTAAAAGCGGTGGCAGAAATAGTGAATGAAATTGCTCCTGAAACAGTTGAAATTTTAGGAGATAATAAAAGAGCGAATGAACTATCAGCACAAATTACAAATTGTGGCGTTCTTTATATTAATGCTTCTTCTAGTTTAGGTGATTATATGGCTATTGGTAGAGGGTGTGCTGATCCAACACAAAAAACAGCAATTTCAAGTAGTGGCATTTCACCTTTTACATTTCTTCGCTATAAAGCCAAAATAAATCCTATAAACCCGTGCTTAAAAGCAAAAAAATCAGCACAATATTTAGCTGATTATGAGCACAATCATGCTCATTTAAAAGCAATATCAAATTAAAACAGAAAAAAGGAGCTTTTTATGTCTTCAGTAACACAATCAGCAGGTGGTTTAGCAACAAGTGCGCAATTAGGAATGATTACAGGGTTCACTAATTATTCTATGCAAGAGCATCAAGCGTTCTATAAGATGAAAGCAAAAATTGAAGAGTTGTATGTAAGACATGGATTTTCAGCTTTTACACCTCGGCCGGTAGAAAGGTTAGATAATTTATTTTTAAAAGGTGGCATTGGTAAACAAATTTATACTTTAGGTTTGCGCGATGGCACTGATAAAGATATTGGCTTGCCTTTTGATAGAACTGTATCTTTAGCTTTATTTATAGCAGAAAAGTTCCACTCTTTAATTTTCCCTTTAAAACGTTTTGATGTTTCCTATTCTTTTAGAGGAGAGCATGCTCAAGCAGGTAGATTTAGAGGTTTTTTTCAAGCAGATATTGATGTTATTGGCAACGCTTTAAAAATTGAAGCTGACGTTGAGTGTATATCAACTATTTATGATGTGCTCAGCAAACTACAAATAGGTGATTTTAAAATCAATGTAAACCATATTAAATTGGCTAAAAATATGCTTACTGTTTTTGGGGTTTCTCAAGAGCAGCTGCCGGAAGCTCTTCGTATTATTGACAAAATGGATAAGGTTTCAATTGAAGAAATTCAACAAGATCTTCAGACCCTTTTATCTGATATGGAATCTTTCAAAATAGCAAAGTTAGTACATTTATATTCTTTGACAGGTTCTATAGAAGAGTTTCAAGCTGCGATAAAAGAAGAGCCTGTTTTAGAAGAAGCGTGCGCTGCTCCTATAGAAGAGATCAAAACATTAATGAATCTATTAAATGCTAGTGGTGTAGGGATGGAGAAAATAGGGTTTAGCCCTAAAATGGTGAGAGGATTAGATTATTATACAGGTATTGTATTTGAGACTTTTTTAGTTGGCAAAGAACGTTATGGTAGTATTGCAAGTGGTGGTAGATATGATAATTTAGTTGATACTTTTTTAGATAAGGCTAGTGGTCTTGAAGGAACAGGTGGTGCTATTGGATTAACCAGACTGTTTGATATTTGTTTGAGAGAAGATTTAATTCCTTTAGAGCAGCGAACTTTAGCCAATGTTTTAATTGCTATGAGAGGTAATAATTTTTCTGAGCAAGCTAATCAGCTGGGGTTTCAGTTAAGAGAAAGAGGCATTAATGTAGATCTTTTTGTTGGTACTAAAAAAATAAAAAAAGAATTAGATTATGCAAATAAAAAATCTATTCCTTTCACCGTTATGGTTATGGATACGAATGCTTTTGTAGTTAAAAACATGAGCAATGCAGAACAAAAAGAGTTTTCAACTATTGAAGAAACGGTTGTTGAATTAGAGAGATTAATGCGAGAAGCTGAAGCAAAATAAAGATTAATATTTCACTTTAAATAGGAGATCTAATGACGACAGTGACTAAAAATATAGGAAGTATGCCGTTAAATTTTAAAAATGTTCTGAAAGGCGCTTTGTTAATCAGTGGAACCACGATTGGTGCTGGTATGTTAGGAATTCCTTTAGTTACGGTCCAATCTGGTTTTTTTCCAGCTTTGTTGATTACTTTTGCTGTTTGGCTTTTTATGTATATTACAGGACTGCTTTTTTTAGAAGCGACGCTTTGGATGAAAGAAGGGTCCAACATATTATCTATGACTGAGAGGTTTTTAGGAAAAAAAGGAAAAGTTTTAGCTGGTATGGTATTTGTGCTGTTGTATTATTGTTTAATGGTAGCTTATTTTGCTGCAGGAGCTCCTATATTGTCCTCTGTCTTCTCTTCCTTTTTTTCTATTAATATAACCGGTTGGTTCTCTTATGCTCTTTTTGGCTTGCTCTTTGGTTCTATTGTAGCCTCTGGTTTACATTTAGTTGATAGAATTAACTATATTCTGATGATAGGTCTTATTTTTGCCTATATTGTAATTATAAGGTCAGGAACTTCTTTAGTATCAACGGAGAGATTTTTTCATACTAATTGGAAAAGTATGGCGATAGCTGCTCCAGTACTTTTTAGTGCTTTTGGTTTTCATAACATTATTCCACCGCTTACTTTTCATTATAAAAAAAATGTAAAAGATCTGCGCTGGGCAATTTTTCTAGGATCGTTTCTTCCTTTCTTAATTTACGCCATTTGGCAGTGGATTATCATTGGAGCTATTCCTAAAGCAGATATTTTAGAAGCTTCAGCTAAAGGTCAAGCTATTACGCAAATACTCATTAATCTAACAGGTAATCTATGGATAGCAAAAGCAAGTCAAGCTTTTGGTTTATTTGCTATTGTAACCTCAATGCTTGGGGTTTCTTATTCTGTTTATGATTTTATAAATGATGGTATAAAAATGAAATCTAGCAAGGTTAAAACTTTAATTTTAACCTGCTTAACTTTTGTGCCACCTTTTATCATGACGATGATTAACCCTGCAATTTTTCTTTTATCTATTGGTATTGCCGGTGGTTTTGGAGAGGCTTATTTAAATGGCATTTTACCAACCCTTTTAGTTTGGAAAGGTCGGTATAAACATAAACTGCAGATAAAAAGACTTTTATTGGGTGGTAAATTTTCTTTATCACTACTTCTTTTATTTGGTTTTTTGGTAATGTTGCTCGAGCTTTATGTGATTTTCAAATAACTTTTGAAGCTCAAGAGAGGGAAGGATTAGAGAGGTTAATTCGTTATTGCGCTTGTCCCATTTTTACTTCGAGTAAATTGGAAATGGTAGGGAATAGGCTCAAGTATGTTCTTTCCAAATCTAATCTTAGAGTAGAAAAAGTGCTCTTATTAAAACCTGTTGAGCTTTTAGACCGTTTTACTACGCTTGTTCCGCCTCCGCGCTATCATTGGCATTTTTATCATGGGGTTTTAGCTTCAAATAGCCCGCTTAGAGTAAAGATTAGAGCTTTGGCCGGTAAAGAGCCTCGTTTAGCCAGGCCGGAACTGCAAAAGATCATAGGCAAGGAAGATCAAACCTTTAGAGACGCAGCGGAGACTCTTTGTTCTTTAATAAATAGCCTGAATGAAGAAAAGGACGCCGCGTAAGATTTCTTTTGGCTGAGCCAAGCTAATAGCGAGGATTTATGAGGTGCTGCCGCTAGTTTGTCCCAAATGCCAAAAGGAAATGAAGATTATTGTTTTTATTGAAGATAGGCCGACAATCCAAAAAATTTTAAATTGTTTGAACGAGCCGACAGAACTTCTCCCCATAGCTTTAGCTAGAGGCCCGCTCGAGCCGGAGTTTGATTATGATCAAAGATGTGAATATGATTAGCACTTAAAAAACTTCTTTTAAAAAGAGGGGAGAGAAAGGGTTTTGTCTAAAGTAGCTTTTTCAGGATTTTTTTATTAATTTTTAACTTAAAAATCAGCAACCAACTCCGCTTAAGTGAGGTTGGTTGCTTCTTTGGTGTTAGCTTTGAGAGGGTTTTATTGAAAAGAGCCATTGAATTTACTATCCTTTGATGTGAAAGATTTTGCTCTTTTAAATAGAGATCTTAAAGTTATGAGATTTTTACCAGCCTTGCTTTCCAGAATGGTAAAATTGTCATTGCATCTGTAAATGGAGAAAATAACAGTAAAATGCCTGCAAATACAAAAGAGAAAAATATTTTTAAAAGCAGAAAATAAAAATTTTGAACCAATTAAAATTTAGGATGGTTTTCGGGAATCCTCGGTAATTTATTGCCGAGAGGATGTCACAAAGAAATGAACTTTAAAATTTTAGGAATTGTAACACATGTCATTCGCGATCTACAAAAAACTTTATTGAAAAATACTATACCTTAAGTGTTTACAAAAAAACCGTTAAAATTTTTATACTCTAAGGATGGTAAGCAAAAACATGAAAATAATTATGTAGACTGTTTTTATAAGGTTTATATGGAAAAGAAATTTCCTGCATTTGGTTTTGAATAAAATTTTCCAGTTTAAAGGGATGCCTATCTAAAAGCATGTTTGACCAATTAGATCGTGTTTTATAATCTAAATAAACCTTATCAATCTCTTTTAGTTTTATTTTTTGCAGCACCTCTTCTTCGCCATAACATCCAAAAGCTGGATGGATCGGAAAATCATAAGGAGTAGGATTTTTCAAATCAAATAATAGAAAATAAAATCCGCAATGCGTGCTTAAAAAAAAGACAATCTCGCCCTTATAATGTTTTAAAAATTGATTTTTAATTAATAAGAAATGCTCTCTTTCTGATTTTTCCATAAAGATACCTCGAAAATGGGGGATCAAAGAAATTTTCTTTGTTTTAGCAAAAAAACCTTTGATAGGTAAGGCTAAAGAAAAAAATACAAAAATAATCAAAAAAACATTGAAATTATAAGCTAGCAACTTCCACCATTTTTTTTCTTTTAAGCTAGGAATTTTTCCCAGCAAATATACCCAAGTGATCAAAACGAAAGGAAGATAAATCATTTTCTGAGGATGGTCAGCTCGCGGATAAAGATTTAAAACAGCTCCGGCTAAAAAACAAAAGACAACAATTGTTTCCAAGCTTTTTTCTTTTTTCAAAACTGGATAAGCTAACACAAAAAATAAAGATAGCAAGAACGGAGCTGCAAAAATTAAAGCAAAATAAACATCCCACTGTTCCGGCAACATAAAATATTTACAATGGTTCGCTTTAAGATAACGCTGTTTGTTAATAAAGGCATAATTTATCAGACGCTCCCCTCCTCCCTGTAAAAAAGTGGGTAGCAAAACTATTATTACAATTGCCCCAAAAGTTACAAACATTATTGCCAGCTCTGTTAGAGCTGACCTTACAGTAAGCTGTTTTATGCGGACAGCCAATATCACTAACAAAATCAAAAAAGCAATAGCCCCTACATTTTGTTTAGAACAAAAACACAAAGCTGCAAAACAACTGGAAAGAAAGCAGAAAAGATTTCTTTTATTGGATTCAGCTTTAATCCATTTTAAAGTAAAGAAAAAACAGCCAATAAAAAAGACTCTAGCCAAATTATTATAACCGGAATATCCCCAGATTGATTGAAAATGGCTAAAAACAAAAAAAGATAACATAAAAGTAATTGAAAAACGGCTAATAATTTTCAACTCTTTAAGAATAGCTAAAGAGAACATTATGGTCGTTGCAAGATAAATAGCCGAAAGCAATCTTACGATGATAAGTTCAGCCCCAAAAAAATAAGAAAAAAAAGCGGTTAAATAAACTGAAAGCGGAGTCACCCCCAGAAAAACATCACGATAAAGCACTTCTTTCGAAAGAACTCTGTTAACTACCTGTAAAAACCAAGTTTCATCATCTCTGTTAATTTCTTGAAATAAACTAAACAATAATCCAATAACAACTAAAATGAAACCAACAATAGCATAGTTTTTAGCTTTAATTTTCCGCAGATCATTATTAACAGGTATTAGCATAGAGCATCAAAAGAAAGAATTTTTAAAATCAACTTTTTACGGTCTGATTCTATATTTAAAAACGATCTTGTTTGCATCAAAAGAAAAAATTCTTTAAGTTTTTTTACTTCCAAAGATAAATCTTTTTCGTGAATATCCTTTAAAAAAGATCTACGCAAAAAGCTGAAATGGCAATTTAAACGAAAAATTTCTGCGATCAAGAGCTTCGCTGGAATTGGAAAACCCAAATCCGGCAAAGTCACTCCCCCAAAACCAAAAGGCAGCGAAATTTCTTTTCTTAACTGTTCTAATTCACCGCTGGCGATAGGAAAAAATATATTTTTTCTACTATTTTCAATTGCCCAATCATTCAGTCCCACATAAATTCTATTTAAAGAGAGTTTGGAAAATTGAGCTGCTTTTACAACAGCTTCTTTAGTTTCAATCAAAATACCGACTTTAGCTTTACCTTTAACATAATCTAAAACCCATTTAACTTCTTTAACAGAGCGCACCATAGGTATTAAAATTTCATCGACTCCTATTTTTATAGCCTTTAAGAGCTCTTCTTCTGTATTTTTTCCGATAGCATTAATACGGCAAATAACCTGGGATTTAGTAGCATTTCTAACTATTTTAAGATCTTGCAGCGTATGCTGATTAATCTGTGTATCAAAACCTTGCTGTCTGAGCTTTTTACCTTCGCATTCCCAATCTACTATAAACGTACAAATTCCAGCCTGATCCGCTTTTTTTATGAAAACAGGATCAGTGTTAAAAAGACAAAGTTCAAATTCATTATTTTGCATTTTTTCTTATCAATCCTACCAAAGAAGTTCCCCAAGGCCATGAAATCTGACTTTTTACTTCTAAGAAGTTTAAATAATACAGCATAAAATTCAATCCTGGAATAATTTTTTCTTCTTTTAGGGGAGGAAAATTTAATTTTCTCAATAAAAAAAACAAGGGAAATAAAGAAAACTGATAACCTGATAAAAATTCAATTTTTCCAAAATATTCCAGAGCTAATTTTTTAAGACGTTTTTTATTATAACGTCGCAAATGTCCAGCGGCCTTATCTCTAAGACTCCATAAACTTTGATAAGCAGGCACCATGATTAAAACCAATCCATTGGGAGATAGCACCCGGTTAATTTCATTTAGCACCTTTTCTTCTATATGTTCTAAAATATCGGCTAAAACCACAGCCTGAAAAACACCATCTTTAAAAGGCAAAGCCTGAATGTCCGCCTGCAATAAATTTAATTGAGGAATTTCCTTTTTTTTATGCTCTAATCCGCTCAACTGCAAATCTATGCCAACCCCCTTAAACCCGGCTTTGCAAATAGCAGCTATATTTTCTCCTGTGCCACATCCGGCATCCAAAACCAAACTGCCGGGCTTTAAATATCTTTTTAAAAGCGATATGATTAAAACTCGGCGTGCTTTAAACCAAAAATGTTTTTTTTCCATTATTTCCAGACGTTTGATCTGCTCTTGAGAATATTGACTGATTTGTGAATCTAAAGCAAATTGCCTGATCCCATTTAGCAAAGGAAAAGAAACACCGCATGTACAGCTCAAAACATCTTTGTTAAAATTAGGCAGGCTTAAAAAATTCTTGCAATTAGGGCAAATCAACATTTTAACCTAAAAAAATAAGAAGAACAGTAAACAATATTTTATGATAAAAAAACAATAAAACCAACCAGTTTTAACAGTTAAATAAGTGATGCGCTATATGAAGTATTTTAAGAAAAATTGATTAAGAAACTGGCGCAAAATATAATAAGCAATCATAATATTTAAAAAAGTTTTATACTAACTACACAATTACAAAGCTTTAGTTATGGAAAGCATATCGATAAGCATTATTCTTCCAGTTTATAACAATGAAACAACCTTATTAGAGCTTCATAGTCAATTAGTCTCTGTTTTAGAAAAAAAAAAACTGTTTTTTGAGATAATTTTTGTCAATGACGCCTCTTTTGATCGCTCTATTTCTATTTTAAATCAAATTGCAGCCGAAGATTCTAGGGTCAAGATCATATCTTTTGAAACAAATAAAGGTCAAAATCAGGCTGTTTTAGAAGGCCTTCGACATAGCCAAGGTTCAATCATGGTTGTCATGGATGCCGATCTACAAGATTCACCTCAGATTATTCCTAAAATTTTACATAAATTAAATCAGGGGTATGATGCAGTCTTTGTAGGGCGGTTAGGTAAATATGAATCTTTTATGCGGATTTTGACTTCTAAATTTTTTAAATTTTGTTTAGCCTATCTTTTAAAATTACCTAGAGATGCTGGACTTTTTTTTACTATCACAAAAAAAACCGCTTTAAATTTACAAAAAATACCTATGCCTCGTCCTTATATTGTAGCTATGATCGGTCTTATTCAAAGCAAAACCTGCTCCATTCCTTTTATACGTTATAAACAAAAGCAAAATAAAACGGGTTATACATTTTTTAAACGTCTCAAAATAGCTTTATCGGCACTTTTTTTTATTATACGTCATAAATCCAAGCTTCACCACATGTCCAAATAATTTTTCAGCTAATAACCCTGTTTTAAATCAACAACATTTAAAAGCTTTTTTTTCTGACAATATCTTCTAAAATTTTCTTCAAAAATTTTTTCAAATTGAAAACAATCCTTTTCTATTGATCTGGCAACATGCGGGGTAAATAGCACATTGTCAAATTTCCAAATCCAATGATTTTTTGCAGGGGGTTCTTCAGAAAGAACATCTAAACCAACAGCTTTTATTTTTTTATTTTCTAAACTTTTTTGCAATGCCTGTTCATCGACAGTCCCCCCCCGGCCGACATTAATAAATAAAGCTCCTGATTTCAGCTTTTTAAAAACGTCTTTGTTGACGAACCCTGCAGTTTCATCTGTCAAAGGCAAAGTGTTAATCAAAATATCTGTATTTGGCAAAAAGCGAAAAAGGCATTTATTTCCAAATATCTTCACTTCTTTTTGTACTAAATATTTAGCAGTTTTTCTAATAGCATACATGTGTACTTTAAAACCTTTCAATCTCCCGGCAATTTCTTGAGCAATATTTCCCCATCCTAGAAACAGCACTCGCCGATCTTTTAAGCAGTCTAAACTCAACCGTTGCCAAACTTGTTTGTCTTTGGCTTTAACAAAAGCTGTCAAATTTCTTGTAATCCCTAAAAGCAAAGCCAGCGCATGGTCGGCAATTTCATCTTTATAAGCTGATTTTGAAGAGGTCAAAATGATGCTTTTCAGTTTATTGCAATCAGCGTACTTGAGGATCATATCCATCCCTATGGAATTAGACTGCATCCAACGCAGCTTTTGCGCTTTTGGTAAAACCTGATAAAAAAAACGGTTTCCAAAAACTATTTCTGCATCTTGTATAAATTTTTCTGCCTGCTCCATGTTTTCGGCAACTGAAAATTGAGCTTGAAGATTTATCGACTTGAGTTTTTTTAAGTGTTTCTTGGAAGGTTTATACATGAGTAAAATTTTCATAAACTAATTTTCAAAAAATCTATTACTTTGAAATTAATTCTCTCTAACTTTAAAAATTTGAAAAGGTAAAAAAGGCTTTAAAAAAGATATTTTTTCCCAATACTTTTCACTTGCGCTGCCAAAAGCTGAATTTTTGATCATCGGAGGATAAAAACCAAATCTATGTATTTGAAAATCACAAAAACCAGCCTCTTGCATTAAAGTTGATATTAAGTTTTTACGCATTTTAATAATCCCGCCATCGCCCTTCCAAGTCATACGCGGCGTTAATAAAATTTGGAGATAATATAATATGTTAAAAGCATTGGGCTCTAAAAAAACAGCCTGACCTCCAGTTTTAAGCAACTTTTTGATCGAAAAAAAACATTTTCTCAAATCATGCATATGATGCAAGGTGAAAAAGCCTACAACTACATCAAATTTACCAGCTAAAGCTGGCGAAAAATTAATAATATCACTTTCATAAATAGGTATATTTAAATCACGTGGAACAGATTCGGCCAGCTGTTTCAACAGCTTGCCAGATAAATCAAGCCCTGAAATTTTATATCCTAATTTAGCTAGAGGAATCGTATATCTGCCCCTTCCGCATCCAACATCTAAAATATTATGTTCTTTGGTAATTTTAGAAAATTCTACCAATCTTTGAATTTGATCCATAATGTAAAAAGACTCTTTAGGATACATGGTTTTTTTATCATTTAATTCAAAGTAATTTATTTGATGCTGATTATGACTTTTAATCTGATTCATATTTTTCCTTTTTGCTGTTTTGTAAGAAATATTGAAGCAGAAGAAAAATTACTTCAAGCAAACAATTTAAACTCTAGACTGGACAAAAAATAATTTCATGATACATAAGCTCCTAATTTAAAGTGATTAATGTGCAATATCAGTCGATAAAAATTATTCATTTTAATCTTCTCAAAAATCACTTGGCGTATAAAATTTAGTCTTTTACAGCATAATCAGCGATAGTTACCTTATCTTGGTTAATTAGGTGTTATTTTTATTTAATTTCAATCTAAGTTCTTAATTTTAAAATTCTTATATTTTATAGCTTGATTTCTGACCAAACTCTTTAAAAAATACCTTGATTTTTGACCTGTTAAATTTTATTATACATTGATATATAACCATGAGACTTTTGGGGTCAATATGAAAAGATTAATTGATTGGCATTTAAAAAAATGGAAGGATAATCAATATCGAAAACCTTTAATTATTAGAGGTGCTCGTCAAGTTGGAAAAACTTATTCTATTCGTAAACTAGGCGAAACATTTGGTAATTTATTAGAAATTAACTTTGAACTGGTTAAAGATGCAAAAAAAATTTTTGAAAAAGATTTAAAACCTGAAAGAATTTTAAGAGAACTAAGCTTATTGTCTGGCCAAAAAATCATTCCGGGAAAAACTTTGTTATTCTTTGATGAAGTTCAAGAAGCTCCTGAAGCAGTGAAATCTTTAAGATATTTTTTTGAGAAAGTCCCTGATTTACATATAATAGCAGCAGGTTCTCTTTTAGAATTTATCTTAGAAAAAATTGGTATGCCTGTTGGTAGAGTGACAAGCTTGTATTTATTTCCTCTTTCCTTTTTGGAATTTTTATCTGCCATAAAAAACAATTTATTGATAGAAGAAATCCTTCATCATAAAGAAGGAGAAGAAATAAACGAGGCAATTCATAAAAAATTACTTAATCTTTTAGGACAGTATTTGGCAATTGGTGGAATGCCAGAAGCTATTAGCCGTTGGCTTGTATCAGACGATCCTAAAAGTAGTTTTGAAGTTCATCATCAATTAGTGGAATCATATAAGCAGGATTTTCAAAAATATGCTAAAAAGCATCAGATTAAATATCTTGATCAATTATTTGGTCAAATTCCAAGATTAATAGGAAAACAATTCAAATACAGCGAGATTCATGGAGAATACAGAAAAAGAGATTTGGCTCCATGTCTTGATTTTTTATGTAATGCTAATGTAGTTCATAAAATTACTCATTCTGCTAGTTTTGGTCTTCCTTTGGGTGCCGAAGTTAATCCTGAATGGTTTAAGATCATTTTTTTAGATGTGGCTCTTTGTCAAGCTTTATTGGGATTAGATTTATCCACTTGGTTCCTTGATCCAATGAAACATTTTATTAACCAAGGGCATATTGCAGAGGCTTTTGTAGGGCAGGAACTTTTATGTTATGCTTGGCCACAAAAACATAATGAGTTGTTTTTTTGGAAACGAGAAAAAAGAGGAAGTATGGCTGAAATAGATTATGTTTTTGATTATCAAAATCAGATTGTGCCAATTGAAGTAAAAAGCCAACATGGATCGACTTTGAAAAGCATGTTTCTTTTTTTAGAGTCTCATTCTAAAATTTCCTATGGAATTAGATTTTCTGCTCATAATTATTCTATTATGAATAAGGTAGACACTCGACCCTTATATGCGGTTGCTTCACTTGCGCATGATCAACAAAAAGAAAGTATTAGATCTTTAGTTTAAAATGTGGGGCAACCTGGACTTGGAACCTGAGGACCGACGGGTTATGAGGGAGGGTGCTTTTCAGTTTATCCAATAACAACCAAAACATATGAGGATGATAATAAAGAGGATATGGGTTTTTGTCTACTGGATAATGTTGGGAAATATTGGTTAAATAGGGGATTCGTTGTACCTATTTTGTACCTTTTTTTACTTCTTCTACAACCCAGTGATATAATCTGACCATTAGTAATGTGTCTTGTTCACAATATAAAGTGGTCCCTTTTGTTAGGACCAAAAATAGCCATTGCTAAGGATATAACTCC
>CAYXMS010000019.1:0-27156 GCA_964466185.1 uncultured bacterium | reverse complement strand
GGAGTTATATCCTTAGCAATGGCTATTTTTGGTCCTAACAAAAGGGACCACTTTAGATTTTGTTCTTTATAACAACTTGTAAACAATTGATTAAATGGAGATGCAATCCCAGCTTCTAAAGACATCTTTTCAGGTTTTAAATTTTTATGAATATTAAAAATATATTTAAAACCTAATTTAATTTAAAGCGCAAAAAGAAATTGAGCTAATTGTGATGTAGCTATTTTTAACAATTGATTATTTTTAAGATTTTTGCTTGTAAATAGCAGAGCCAAGCCGTTTTACCTAAAAGTTGCCATAATAAACTTATTTTTATTTCTAAAACTTTTGTGTGCATATTGCAGAGCTAAGCTGTTTTGTTGAATAGCTGCTAAAACAATCTCGCGGTTTCTTTTAAGATTATCGCTTGCATATCGCAGAGCAAATCCATTTTGCTTAACAGCTGTTAGAACAGTCCTGTAGTTTTCTTGGACAATGGGGTCTGCATATCGCAGAGCCAAACCGTTTTGTTGAATAGCCGCTAAAACAATCTCGCGGTTTCTTTTAAGATTATCGCTTACATATCGCAGAGCAAATCCATTTTGCTTAACAGCTGTTAGAACAGTCCTGTAGTTTTCTTGGACAATGGGGCCTGCATATTGCAGAGCCAATCCGTTTTGTTGAATAGCCGCCAAAACAACCTCGCTATCATTTCTAAGTTCATCGCTTGCAAATATTAGATCCAAGCCATTTTTCCTAACAGTCTCTAGCACAATTTCTTTGTTTGCATATTGCAGAGTCAACTTATTTTGCCTAATAGCTGTCAAAACAATCTCTCTATCATTTCTAAGTTCATTTCTTGCAAATATTAGATTTAAGCTGTTTTGTTTAATAGCTTCTAGCATAATCTCTTTGTTTGCATATCGTAGAGCCAATTTGTTTTGCCTAATAGCTGTCAAAATAATCTCTTTATCATTTCTAAGTTCATCTTTTGCAAATATCAAAACTAAGCCGTCTTGTTTAACAGCTGCCAAAACAATCTCTCTATCATTTTTCAGATCATCGCTTGCATATTGCAGAGCCAAGCCGTCTTTTTGAACAGCTGCTAAAACAATCTCTTTATCATTTTTCAGATCATCGCTTGCAAATATCAGATTTAAGCCGTTTTGTTTAACAGCTGTTAAAACGATCTCTTTGCTTGCATATCGTAGAGCTAATTGGTTTTGCCTAATAGCCGCTAAAACAATCTCTTTATCATTTTTCAGATTATCGCTTGCATATTGTAAAACCAAGCCGTCTTTTTGAACAGATGCTAAAACAATTTCTTTATCATTTCTAAGCTCATCGCTTGCATATCGCAGAGCTAAGCCGCTTTGTTTAACAGCTGCCAAAACAACTTCGCTATTATTTCTAAGTTCATCGCTTGCATATCGCAGATTTGTATTAATATTTTCCGTATTATAATTATATGTAGTAGCGGTTCTTTGTGAAATCAAAGTATTAGAACTAGAAATGGCATAACTCATAAAAACCTTTTTTTTTAAATTAAAAAAACAAGTTAATTATATCATGTAAATAATTAATAAAAAATGGTTTTATTTGTCAATTATTTTTTTTAATATTAAATTTACTAAATTAAATAGTAAAATATTAGAGCATTAGTATTTATATTGAGCGAACTATTGAAAATTCAGTATAGCAACTATCTTTAGTAGAAAAAATTATTTTAATTTATAAATGTTCTTTTCAACAATTCAATCAGATTAAAAAAAATTATATATATCAAAGTTATACTGAAAACTTTAGACCATTTAAAAACGTGAACATTTGGATTCCATAAAAAACCATAAAAGTAAAGAAACCATAAAATATAGCTGGATAAAATATTGAAATTAGTAAACCAAAAGGTAAATACATAATAATGTAAAATTGTTGCAGAAAATTTTTGGGATCTATTATTAATTCTATAGCAAAACCCAGAGCAATTATTCCTAATATCCAATATTTTACTGTGTTATAGACATCTATCCAAAATTTAACATCCATTTTTCTTCTTTTGTTAAATATTAAATTTTAATATTACAATAGTTTTTAGTTTTTTTTAACATTTTTGGTATGATTGAATAGATAACATGATGCAATCCCCCAGATTTATATATATATATAAATAGATAGATGTTGGCAGAAGAAAAGATTAAATATGCATTTAAAAAAAATAAATAGCGTAAGCCGGGTTTTGTCTTCTCGGGAAATGCAAAACATTGAAAAATTGGCAATTGCCGAAGGGGCAAGTGCTTTTGTTTTTATGCAAACAGCTGGGCAAAAAATAGCAGAGAAAATTTTAGAGCTTTTTAAAAAATCTATTAAAAATAAGCATATAAAAGCTAAAAATATTGTGCTTGCAGCTGGTAAAGGCAACAATGCGGGCGATGGTTTCGTTGTACTTTTACAACTTTTGAAAGCGGGTTTTAAAACCAGGTGCTTGAATCTTTATCCAGAAAAGTATTTTAGTCCTTTGGCCAGTCAAACTTATCAGCAATATTTATCGGCAGGCGGCAAGAGTTTATGTCTTAAAGAGCAAAAGTCCGAAGAGCAAACAGAAATCTTTTCTGAGATTTTTGCAGAAGATGCCATTATTTTAGATGGTATTTTTGGCAGCGGTTTAAAAGGAGAGATTGATCCGATGATTTCTCAAATCATTGAAAAAATCAATCAAACTAAAAATTATAAAATTTCTATTGATATACCATCTGGTTTGGATGGTGATACCGGAGAAATCAAACCCGTTGCTGTTAAAGCGGATCTGACTTGTTATTTGGGAGCGCCGAAGAGAGGTTTTTTTTTGGAAAATGGTTTTGAGCAAGTCGGAAAACTGGTAAAGATAGATTTTGGCTTGGATAAAAAGTTTTTGCAGACTGCCCAGGCGGATTTCGAGCTTTTGGAAAAAACAGGGCTTGGCAGTCAGCTGCCTGAGATCAAACGGACTCAGCATAAGTATGAAGCCGGATATGTTGTCGGTCTGTCAGGCTCTGTTTCTATGGAAGGGGCGGCTAATTTGGCTGCTAGGGCAGCTTTAAGGTCCGGCTCCGGTATGGTAAGGCTGTTTTTAGCGGGCGGCAAAAGCGATTATAAAAAAATAGACGATGAAATTATCAAAGAGCATCTCAAGACAGAGACTAAAGAGCTGAATAGAATTGTGGATATGTGTAATCAGGCCGGCGCTGTTTTTGTTGGGCCGGGACTTGGCAGGACAAAAGCAATAGCGCAGGTTTTAAAAGCAGTGCTGCCTCAAATTAAAAAGCCTTTAGTTATAGATGCTGATGGCCTTTATTTCTTAGCTCAGAATCCGGATTTAAAATTGCCGGAAAATATAGTTTTAACTCCTCATAAAGGCGAAATGTTAAGGTTGCTTAATGAAAAAGATAAAAGCATTAAAGATGAAAAACTTTTAGAAAAATGTCAAAAATTTACTGAGAAAAAAAACTGTATTTTAGTGTTAAAAGGAGCTCCGAGCTTTATTTTCCAAAAACAAAAAAGACCACTGATTATTGCTCGAGGAGATCCCGGCATGGCCACAGCCGGCTCTGGCGATGTTTTAACAGGAATGATAGCGGCTTTTTCAGCTAGAAAAAACATCAAAAAAGCAAACAGCTTTTTAAAAGCTGCTGTTTTGGCTGTTTTTATACATAGCCTGGCAGGAGAAAAAGCAGCAGAAAAGAAAAGTTCTTATTCTTTGATGGCCTCTGATTTGATTGAGTCTTTACCGGATGTTTTCAAAGATTTATCGGAAAATGCAGAGGCTTGAGATTTTTTTTGTATATTTGTCCAGGAAGAATGCCAATTTAAAAATTTTTCCATGCCCGTTGGAAAAGAAGTTTTAGGATGGAAATTTAAAATTTTTTGGCTTTTGGAAATATCTGCATAGGTTTTGATAACTTCTCCTTTGGGGAGGGGCAAAAATTTTAAAATAGCTTTTTTATTTAAAAACTTTTCTATGAGCTGAACTAAGCTTAGAACTTCTACGGGCTGGTTATTACCCAGATTAAAGATATCAAAATTTGTATCAGTATGGATTGCAGCAATGACACCATTTATAATATCGTCTATGTAAGTAAAATCTCTTTGCATTTTGCCATGGTTAAATAGCCTGATCGGCTGGTTTTCGATAATCTTTTGAGTGAATTTAAAATAGGCCATATCCGGCCGTCCCCAGGGTCCGTAGACAGTGAAAAATCTTAGCCCTATCAAATTCAAACCATATAGATGGTGATAGGCATAAGCCATCAGTTCATTGGTCTTTTTGCTAACTCCATAAAAATTGGCGGGAAGATCCGTTCTGTCCTGGGTGGAAAATGGTATTTTTTCATTTAAGCCATATACGGAAGAAGAAGAGGCGTAAACAGTTTTTATTTGAGGAAAATTTTTTAAAGCCTCTAGAAGTGCTAAAAAACCGCCGATGTTGGAAGATAAATATTTTTCGGGGTGCTGAAAGGAATATCTTACACCTGCTTGTGCTGCCAGATGTACGATATGGGCAATTTGATATTTTTCGAATGTTTCTGTTAAAAAGCTGCTTTCTTGGACATCTTTTTCTAAGATTTGTACTTGTTGATTTTGTAAGATTTTTGCTCTTTGTCTTTTTATCTTTGTGCTGTAATAGCTATTAAAATTATCTATTCCAATAACAAAATGTCCTAGGCTTTTCAGCTTTTGAGCCAAGTGAAATCCAATAAATCCTGCTATTCCTGTAATTAAAATACGCATAAAAAAATATTTTTAACTTTTAATCTTAAAATTTTATGAAAAGTTTAACATATATAGGAATTTGATTTTGATTAATTTTAAAGCTATTTTTCCAGTTTCCCATTTTTGGTTACTTTTACCGGATTGCAAGGGTTTAAAAATTTTAAAAATTTTGAGTTTGTTATTAAGAATTTGTAGTCTTGGCAGCTACTGGTTTATCAAAAAAATACCAGCTTATCCCGCACCTAAAGGAGCAGGTTTTACTGGTGTTTTTTGATAAAAAAGAAAAGAAAAAATAAGATAAAAGTAAAAATGATAAGCATAGATTGCAGGAAATAAAGAGGCGGCAAAATCAGCTGTTTGCTAAACTTGTAGTTTGTAAAACTTGTAGTTTGTAAAACTTGTAGTTTGTAAAACTTGTAGTTTTAGTTTTTTGAAAAATTAAAATTTTAACCTGTTAACATTTTTAAACATGCAGAAAAGAAAAAAAGTTTTAGTTACCGGCGGAGCTGGTTTTTTGGGTTCTCATTTATGTGCTAGATTATTGAGGCAAGGGCAAGAAGTTATTTGTTTGGACAATTTTTTAACTGGCGCTAAAGACAATGTTTTAGAGCTTTTAAAGCATCCCCATTTTGAAGTCATGCGCCATGATGTTTGCCAGCCGGTATTTGTCGAGGTCGATGAGATCTATAATTTGGCTTGCCCGGCTTCTCCCGTACATTATCAGGCGGATCCGATCTTTACGACTAAGACTAGTTTTTTGGGAGCTTTAAATTTATTGGGTCTGGCCAAACGGTTAAAAGTCAAAATTTTTCAGGCGTCTACATCTGAAGTTTACGGAGATCCCCAAGTTCATCCGCAGCCGGAGGAATATTGGGGCTATGTTAATCCTAAAGGCCTGCGTTCTTGCTACGACGAGGGCAAAAGATCGGCTGAGACTTTGTTTTTTGATTATCATCGCCAGCATAAGGTCAAAATTAAAGTGGCCCGTATTTTTAATACTTACGGCCCGAATATGCATCCTCATGATGGCAGAGTCGTGTCCAATTTTATTATGCAGGCCTTAAAAGGCGAAGATATTACCATTTATGGAAATGGCTCGCAGACCAGATCTTTTTGTTATGTCGATGATTTAATTAATGGCTTTTTGAAGCTGATGGATTCCGACAGCCAGATTATTGGGCCAATTAATTTAGGCAATCCTAAAGAGTTTACAATTTTAGAACTGGCAGAAGAAATTTTGGCATTGACAAATTCCAAGTCTCAATTAGTTTTTGAAAAATTGCCGGCCGATGATCCTAAACAGAGGCAGCCTGATATTGAAAAAGCTAAAAAACAACTTCATTGGGAGCCTGGAACAGATTTAAGAAAAGGGCTGAAAGCTACTATTGCATATTTTCAAAAACTTTTAGTGTAGCTTTAAGCTTGTTTGACTATTTTTGGTTTAGTTCTCTATATTTTTGAACTATTTTAGCGGCAATAGGGGCGGCTTCTCTTCCGGCATTGCCAAAACGCAGGTAAACGACGATCACCAGTTCCGGTTTTTGATAGGAAGCATCTTTAAATGAAAATCCGCCAAACCAGATATCTTTATATTTATCTGCCTTGACAGAAGGCGAAAGTCCCATTTTATACATAAACTCAGATGTGGATGTTTTTCCAATCAGCTGATGTTTTAAAGTTTTGTATTCTTCCCGCAAGACAGGATCATCCCTTAGTTTTAAGATCGTGATTGGCCTGGCAGAGCCTTTTTCTCCCCAAAGCACTTTGTCTACTCCTTCTAAAATCATGTTCCTGACAGGGTTTGGTAAAAGAATTTTACGGTTTATTTCAGTTGGTTTTTCTTTGATTAGTTTGGGCTTGAGCACTTTTCCGCCGTTAGCAATAGCCGAGAGCATGACGGCAGTTTGTAGGGGCGTTGCTTCAAATGAATGCTGGCCCATGGCAAAAGAATAAAGGCCGGTTTTATTAACAGCTAGATCATCAGGCAGGCAGCCGCTATTTTCATGGGGCAGCTCGATGCCGGTTTTTTCTCCAAAAGATAGTTGCTTGGCAGCATCGAATAGATCATACGGACTGTCTAAAAAATCGCCGGCTAAAATAGCAAAGTAGGGATTAGAGGATTGTTCAAGAGCAGAGATTAGATCAATCTGGCCCATATTGCGGTTGGAAGAGCCCGGCAGACGTCCTCCTTTATAATAGCGCGGATAAGGTTTTCGGTCTAAAGTATAGCCGACAACTAGTTTGTCTTGTCTGGTATCTATCATGGAAAAAGGATTGAGCAGATTGGAATTTTTAGGTTTGTTGTGAGAGGCTAGGTACTGTTTTTTTAAAGCAGTCCAAGCGGGCACTAATTTGAAAATAGAGCCTAAGGGCGCTGATTTTTTATAAGCATAAGAGCTCATAAAACCATAGCCGCTTTGTGGATAAAAACAGCTGGCCAGATCTTTTTCTAAGTGGGATTTTCTTAAAAAGAAGTAGCGTCCCAAAAGAGGCCTTTCCAGTTCATGAAAAGAGCGCACTGTCTTTAAAAGGTTGTAGCTCAGCTCGAAGTTTAATTCCTGGCAATTTTTTTCAGCCTCTTTTAAAGATTTAACCAGATTAAAATAATGGGAACTGTCATTTTCAGGGTTTTGTTCTTCGTTATTTTCGTGTTTAGCTTGCATAAGTTTTTTATAAAAAGGTACAAGAGTAAACTCTTGAGGCAAAGTTTCTTTGATCCAGGAGATTAAAAGAAGAAGTTCATTTTTTTCTAAAAATTCAGTAAAGAATTCATTTTCTAACTGATCTAAATATTCCAGATAAGGTTTAGGATAAATTTTCTTTTCCTTTTCTTCTTCTCTTTTTGTTTTTAAAAAATCTGTCTGATAGCGTTTTTTAAATTTTTTAAAATAAATCTGATGGTATAGCGGTTTTAAGATTTTTTTCAGTTCTGTTTTTAAGAAAATAATATTTTTAGAAAAATCCCAATATTTTTCTAAAGAAAAATGGCCGGTTTTCTGTAAAAGTCCATCTGAGAAAATAGGACTGTTAAGAGCAATTCTTAGAAGATCAATAAAAAAAAGCTTGTCGCAATTTTTCAAATTTCCGCAATAGGCAAATAATTTGTTTTTGATAGAAGCTAATTCCTGGCTATGTTTTTTCAAATTACGGTTTATTTTTTGGGTTTCGATAGTCTGGGGTATTTTTTTCTCGGGAAAAATCAGATCTAAAACCAGTGGGGCGTCTTGGCTGGAGGCAAGATAAAGCAGCTCTTCCATGGCTTCTTGTATAAGAGAAGCTTTTTTAATAGTGCCTGCTTGTTTCAAAGCTGCTTTTAAAGCTGGATTGTTCAAAGCCATAAGATCGGTAAAAAGCGACCAGGAGAGTTTTTTTCGGGTTAGGTTGTCAGCAAAAAAATTACTTTTGCCATCAAAAACTTGCTGCACATAGGCAGGATTTTCCAACCATTTTAATTTTTTAAGATTGTTTTTGGGAAAGCTGGCAAAATTATTAGGATTAAAGCTGGGATAGGTGGCTAAAGTTAAAATATCTGCTGTTTTGGGGTCCATAACTACAATAGCACCGCCTTTTATAGCGGGCTGGGGCTGTACGATGCGCTCTTGTTTTTTAGGATCATAGTATCTGCTTTTGCCTATTCGAAAATGCTCGTCTTCTTGCAACAGTTTTTCAGCATATTGCTGCAGTTCAATAATAATAGAGCTGCAAAAGCTTTTGCCTTCTTGCGCCTTTTTTCCCTGCTTTGGATGTTCTGCAAGTACATTGCTTTGGATATCCACAGCATAATTTTTTTTGCCGTGGAGGCCTCTGAGTTCTTTTTCAAAAAAAAATTCCAGCCCGCTTTTGCCGACGAGATCATTAATTTGATAGGCTTTGTTTTTAAGTTTTTCCAGCTTTTCTAAAATTTTTTTCAAGCTGCTGCTGCTTTTTCTAAAAATATTATTTTCTTCTTTAATATTTTCTAAATATTCTTCTTCTAATTCTTGAATTTCTGCAGCCAATTTTTGGTATTCGTAAAGAGAAATCGCTCCCATATGGCCAATCATATCGGCAGCTGTTTTGCCCTGGGGATAAAATCGTTCGGAGGCAATCTCTGCCTGCAGTCCGGGAAAATCTTTTTGTAGAATTTTTAACCGGTAATATTGCTGTTCTGAGAGATTGTCTTTAATGATAAAAGGCACATGCGGCAAAAGAGCAGCTTTGGCATAAATCAGATCTTCGATTCTTTCAGCATTTAAATTCAGCTCCTCGGAGAGCATTTCAGAAAGTTTCCTGATATATTCTTTACGCGGTCGTTTTTTTAAAGTTTGATTTCCTTGTTTTTCTAAAGCAAAAGTCGGAATCTGCCTAAAATGGGCATAATAGATACAGGCTTTATAGCAAATATGGTTAATGGCCAGGGGTCGGTAATTTCTGTCATAGATAGCTCCTCTTTGCGCTCTTTCCAGAATAGTCCTAGTCTGTGGTTTTGCGGCTTCTTTGATTTTTTCTTCATTTTTAATAATGCATAAATGCCAGATTTTAAAAGTTAAGACTAGCATTAAGACCAAAACAAAGTTCAGAACCCGGTAGATTTTGCTGTTAAAAGAATATTTCATAGTTATAATTATTTGATATTTAGCCCGAATATGGTTTTTTTATCAGGCCTATTTTCCATAATATCTTAAATTTTTTATTAAAGAAAAATTTTTTCTATCAAAAAAGATTTGAAAAGTTTAAATCATTTAAAGAAAAATTTTGAAAAAGGATGTAAAAGAAGTAAAAATTAAAAAAACAATTATTTTTTAGCTTGTTTTATCAGAGTAGCGCCATTTTTTCATTTATTTTAATTAATCTTAATAAATTGAACTGCTTTTTCCTTTGAAAAAAACTCTCTTTTAAGTAAAAATATGTTTTCTCTTTATAGGAGATATGCGCCTGTAGTTCAATGGTAGAACAGTAGCCTTCCAAGCTACGAGTGTCAGTTCGATTCTGATCAGGCGCTAAAACTTAAGAAATAAACTTAAAAAAAAGGAAAGACAGGTTTGAAAGCACAAGAATTAGGCGTTAATATAAAGGATTTATTAGAATCCGGAGCTCATTTTGGACATCAAAAAAGACGTTGGAATCCAAAGATGCGCCGTTTTATTTTTGAAGAGCGCAACGGCATTTACATTATTGATTTAGCTAAAACTATGCAGCAGATACGTTCAGCGGTAGCTGTGATTGAAGATGTAATAGCTAAGCATAGATCCATTTTATTTGTTGGAACTAAAAAGCAGGCGAAATCGATTATACAAGAATGCGGAGAGAGTACTGGTGAATTTTATGTATCTGAACGTTGGCTAGGAGGGATGCTGACCAATCTGTCGACTATTCGCAAGTCTATCAAAGCATTGGAGCGCATAGAAAAGCGAATAGCTACAGGCGGCGAAGGACTGACTAAAAAAGAAATAGCAGGCATGGCTAAAGAACAGTCCAAGTTGGAGCGTAATTTGTCAGGCATCAGGAATATGCGCAAGCCTCCGGGACTTTTAATTGTAGTTGATCCGAAGCAAGAGCATATTGCTGTAGCGGAAGCTAGAACTTTAAACATTCCTGTGATGGCCTTGATTGATACTAATTGCAATCCTGATCTTATTGACTATCCGATTGCTTGTAATGATGATGCTTTGAAAACCATCAAGCTGATTTTAAATGTTTTTAAAGATCAAATTTTAGCTAAGAAAAAAGAGATGAATTTAGCGTCTTCCAAGGACGATGTAAAAAAAGTCAGACCAAAAACGCAAGGGCCACAAGCAGAAAAACCTTTGCATCAGGGAAAGGAAAAGTTAGCAGAAGAGATCAAGGGAAATACAGATCCTGTAAATAAAAAGGCTAAAACAGTTGATACAAAAATAGCTGTTAAGAAAAAGCCTGCTGCTAAAAAAGAAAAAAATACAGAATCTGAGGAGAGAAAAAATGGGTGATACTATTACGGTAAAAATGCTTCAGGAGCTGCGTGACCGCACAGGTGTTGGTATGAGCAAGTGTAAAGATGCTTTAGTTCGCTCCAGCGGCAATGTTTCCGCTGCAATTGAAATTCTAAGAAAAGAAGGTATGACTTCTTCTGTTAAAAGAGAAGGCAGAGAAACTAAAGAAGGTTTTATCGGTGTTAAGGAAACTAATGATGTTATTGCTATGGTTGAAGTTAATGCCGAGACAGATTTTGTAGCTAAAAATGAAGCTTTTACGGCTTTTGTTGAGGATCTGTCTGAACAATTGGCCGCTTTAGAAAAACCGCTTTCTTTGGACGCTTTTTTAAAGCAAAAATTTATTGTTGATAAATCTGCTACTGTAGATGAATTCCGCAGTTTGTTGGTGCAAAAATTTGGCGAGAATATTAAGGTGCGCAGAATTGAAATGATTAAAAAACAAAAGAACCACTCTTATGGTATTTATTCCCACATGGGGGGTAAGATTGTAACCGTGGTTGCTTTAAGCGGCAGTGAAGGGGAAAATGAGCTGGCCCGTTCTATTGCGATGCACGTAGCAGCGGAAGCTCCTGATTATTTAAAGCCGGCAGATGTACCTAAAACCTTAATTTCTAAAGAAGAAGAAATTGCTAAATCTCAAATCAAAAATAAACCAGAGCATATTATAGAGAAAATTGTGCAGGGAAAGCTCAATGCCTTTTATGATCAGATCTGTTTGAATAGACAAAAATACATTAAAGATCCAACTTCTACAATTGAAGCTTTTGTTAAAGCCGCGGGCATTAAAAATGGCGAAGAGTTAGCCATTTCCAGCTTTTGGTATTGGAAAGTTGGAGTTTGATTTTTGAGTTTGTTGTGTTTTAATTTTTCAAGAAGTTAATAAATTAAGCCTTTCTGTAAAAGAAAGGCTTTTTTATGAAAAGTTTCTTGGGCTTATTCAAATATCAATTGTTTTTTTCAAAGAGGCTGGAATTTAGGAATACAATAAGGAAATAGCAATATATGTTGGAAGTTAAAAACTTGAAAATTGCTGCCGGCAAAAAAAACCTTTTAAAAGATTTTAATTTAACAGTTTCTCCTGGCGAGCTGCATGTTATTATGGGAAAAAATGGTGCCGGAAAATCTTCTTTTGCTAAAGCTTTATCCGGGTATCCTGGATATAAAGTACAAAAGGGAAAAATTTGTTTTTTCGGACAAGAAATAACCCACTTGCTGCCGGAAGAAAGAGCCCTTTTAGGAATTTTTGTCAGCTTCCAATATCCCTTGGAAATTTCTGGCCTTTCCAATTTAGAGTTTTTAAAAATGGCGGTTAATGCCAAAAGAAAAAAGCAGAAAAAGACGGCTTTAAGTTCAACAGAATTTAAAAAACTGTATTCAGCCAAGGCTAAACTGGTAGGTCTTAAAGAAGAGCTTTTAGAAAGAGATATGAATAGCGGTTTTTCCGGAGGGGAAAGAAAAAAGAACGAACTTTTGCAAATGGCGCTTTTAGAGCCTAGGTTAGCAGTTCTAGACGAGATCGATTCCGGGTTGGATATTGATGCTTTAAAAGAAGTAGCTTCTGCTATTGAGAAATTTAAAAGCCCAAAGAGTTCTTTAGTTTTAATCACCCATTACCAGCGTCTTTTGGATTATTTGACAGTAGATTATGTCCATGTCTTGGAAAATGGCTCATTAATTAAAAGCGGCAGTAAAGAACTGGCTAAAATGTTAGAGCAAAAAGGCTATCAAAAACTGATTTAATTTGGTTTTTTATGAAATGTTTCAGTTGTTTTAAAAATAAAAATATTCTTTTAGAGCTGAAAAAAATTTATCAAGAAGGATCTTTTTTGCAGTCTCAGGCTGCTAAAAGTTTGGAAAAATTGTTTTTAGAAAAACAGGAATTTTATCCGCAGTTTTCTTTTTGTAAGTTTTATGAAAAATATTTGCAATATAATCTTTCGGCATCGATATCTACAACTAAATCTGATGGCGCAATTAGACAAAATAAAAGTCAAGCTAAGCAAAAAAATCTAAAATCAAGTCGGGGTAATGTAAAAACAGGATGCATAGATCTGAAAAAATATCTCAGAAAAGAGAATGATCATTTTTATTTGGTGTTTGTAGATGGCGTTTTACAAAAAGGGCTTTCTTCTTTTGCTGATGTTTTAGAAATTCAAAAGCCCAGTCAAAAATTTGTTAAAAAAGTTCTAAAAGATAAAAGTCTAGGTCTTTTGAGTTTGGCTTTTTCCAAAAATGTCTATCAGTTGGTTTTGAAAAAAGATTTAAAAATTAAAAAACCTCTGCAGATCCTGCATTTTCTGACAGAAAAGAGCTCTTTTTTTTCAGCTCCCGTTGTATTTTTTGAGCTTCGGGAAAATACAGCTGTACAGATAGTTCAGGAGATTATTAACTTAGGAAATTCTCAAGATTTTATTTTTACTCCCTATCTTTATTTCCAATTGGAGAAAATGGCTTTTTTAGATTTTATTTGGCTTAATCTGGTTCAAAAAGGGCAAGAAAAAAACTTTTGGCAAAATTCATTTATCAGAAGTTTTTTAGATCAAAAGGCGCATTTTAATTTTTCTGCTGTTACTCAGGGCGGAGAGACAGAAATCTTGGACTTTCAGGCTTTTCTGCAGAAAAGAGCATCTTTAACGCTCAATGCTTTGAGCGTTTTAAAAGCTAAAAATAAAAGCTATTTCCATAGCTTGGTTAGACATCAGGGTTCGAAGAGCGTTTCTTCTCAGCTTTATAAAAGCGTGCTTAGCGATAGCTCCAGTTTTTTTGTGCATGGAGAAATTGTCATGCCAAATAGAACTGAAGATTCCGATGGTTCTTTTTTAAACCGCAATTTATTGCTTAGCAGTAAAGCTAAAGTATTTTCCCAGCCCTTTTTAAAAATTTCTACAGATAATGTTAAAGCCAAACATGGGTCGGCTTCTGCTAAATTGTCTGATGATGAGCTTTTTTATTTAAAATCCAGAGGAATTAAAGAAAAACAGGCGAAAAAAGCTCTTTTAAAAGGATTTTGCAGGGAAATTCAGAACGTGGTAAAGATAAAATCAATTAGAAAAAGTATAGAAAAGGCTTTGTATGTTGATTTTGAAGCTTAGAGCAGATTTTCCGCTTTTTGAGACTTATCCGGATTTAATTTATTTGGACTCTGCCGCTACTTCGCAAAAGCCAAAAAGTGTAATCGATAGCTTGGTCAAATATTATAAAACTGCCAATGCCAATCCCCATCGCGGCGTATATGGTTTATCTATAAAATCTTCCGAGCTGTTTGAAAATACCCGTCAAAGGGTTGCTGATTTTATTAAGGCTAAAAGCTCTGAGGAAATTATTTTTACACGGGGAACAACCGATTCTATTAATAATTTGGCTTTGGCTTTATCTCGTTCTTATTTTCAGGAAAATGATGAGATTATTATCACAGAAATGGAGCACCATTCTAATATTGTTCCCTGGCAGCTGATAGCTCAGGATAAAAAACTCAAAATTAAGGTTGTGCCTATCAATGATAAAGGAGAACTTAAGCTTGATGTTTTAGAAAAACTTTTAACCGCTAAAACCAAATTAGTTGCTGTGACTTATGTTTCCAATGCTTTAGGTACCATTAATCCGGTTGAAGAAATTATTAAAATGGTTCATAAATACCAGGCGCTGGTCTTAATAGATGGGGCACAGGCAGTTGCACATATAGATGTGGATGTGCAAAAAATGGATGCTGATTTTTTTGTGTTTTCCGGCCATAAAGCATATGGCCCGACAGGGGTCGGCGTGCTTTATGGCAAAAAAGATATTTTGCAAAAATTGCCTCCCGCCCAAGGGGGAGGCGGCATGATCGATAAAGTTTTTTTTACAAAAACTACGTATGCTTCTTTGCCTTTTAAATTTGAAGCAGGTACGCCTATGGCGGCAGAGGTTGCGGCTTTTAAAAGCTCTTTTGATTATTTGGATAGAATAGGCATGGAAAAAATTTTTCAGCATGAACATGATTTAATGGCTTATGCTACTGGCCAGCTCAAACAAATAGATGGACTGAAAATTATTGGCCAGGCTGTAAAAAAAACAGCTATTATCAGCTTTGTGATAGACAAAATCCATCCTTTAGATATAGCTACGATGTTGGATTTGGAGAAAATAGCTGTCAGATCAGGCCATCATTGCGCCCAGCCTGCCTTGCGTCATTTTAATCTGCCCGCTACTTGCCGAATTTCTTTTGGTTTGTATAATGATCAATCGGAAGTAGATAAGCTAGTGGACAAACTAAAACAAGTTGTTGAAAAATTCAGAAGATAGTTTTTTTAATTTAATTTATAAAATCCGGTGGATTGTATGGTTTGGGTCAGTTCTTTGAGCCAAATCATAGATTCTCTGCCGAACTGATGCAGGATAAAAAACCAGGCTGTAGCTAAAATTGTCAGGCCGGTGAAAGATTTTAAAGAAATGCCTAAAAAGACAATTTGTACTTGCGGCGCTAAACGGTTGGCGATGCCTAAAAACATTTCAGCCATCAAAATACCGATCAAAGAAGGCGCTCCTAATTGTACCGCCAAACGCATCAGATGGGCAATCATACCGATTATGGTTTTCCAAAAAGGAACTTCGGCGTTAAAAAAAAAGGGGCTGAGTAGCTGGTTAATTGGCATAATAGAAAAAGAAGAAGAAATGGCGTCAAAAAAAAGAATCGGCCCTCCAATAGCAAAAAAAATTACGATTAGAATGTAATTGTATAAGATGCCGATCGGTCCTGTCTGGGTTTGAGTGGTAGGGTCTGATACTTGTAAAGAAGCAGAGCCTCGAATATGGTCAATTAAAGAACCTGAGGCTTGGGCGATATAAAAGGGAATAGCTGCAATAAATCCTAAAATAAAGCCGATTAAAATTTCTTTAATCATTAAACCGGCGAAATGTATATTCAGGTTTAGTTCTGTATTTAAAGAAAAGATAATTTGAGGAAAAATCAAAATCAAAATTGAAATCGCCAGCATAATTTTAATTGGCGTGGGCAGCTGGCGCGCTGCTAAAAAAGGAGCCAGTACCATAATTGGCACCAGCCGGCCTAGAGACAAAAAAAATACAGCTAAAAGAGTGGTTGGCGCTTTTTGTGCTAAAGCACCGATCATGATGAAATAATTGTCAGTAGCAGTAGTTAGATCCATTATCGCCACTTATAAAAGTTAGTAAAAATATTGGTTGCAAATTGCATGATTTGTGCTCCTAGCCAGCCACCTAACATTAACAGGGTTAGAATAACGGCAAATAATTTAACGGTAAAAGCCAGAGTTTGCTCTTGAATTTGTGTGGCTGCTTGAAAAATGGCAACAAAAAGCCCTAGTACCATACTGATAAGAATGGGAGGTCCGGAAAGCAGCAGAATCAAAATTAAAGCTTGATAGCTGAGCTGATAAATTTCATTTTGGTACATGGTTTTTGAGTTTGCTATTTTTTTTTTTACTTTTTATTTAAATGTCATCACTAGACCCTGTACTAGAATTGTCCAGCCGTCAAGCATAACAATTAATAATAGTTTGATCGGCAAAGCAATGGTTAAAGGAGATAACATCATCATGCCCATGGCTAATAAAATATTAGAGACTACTAAGTCTATAACAAAAAAGGGCAGATAAATTAAGACGCCAATTTCAAAAGCTCCTTTTAACTGGCTAATAATAAAAGAAGGGATCAGGACAATAAAATCATTTTCTTTCACTGTATTTTTAAACGGCTCGGGAAAACTTTTTTTAGCCAGCAAGTAAAAAGAACGCATGTGCTTGGCAACTGTATTTTTTTGCAAAAAATTTCTTAGCGGTTCTTTGGCGTTAGAGACCACATCAATTAAATAGGCAGGCGTTTGTTCTGAAAATAAGGCAGAAGGCGATTTGTTCTGAATGGTTGTTCTGGAAGCTTCATACATAGCCATGCCTGTCGGAAACATAACATAGATGGTAATTAAAAGAGCAATGCCATTAATTACCTGGTTAGGGGGAGTCTGTTGCACGCCGATAGCATTGCGTAAAAGAGACAGAACAATCACAATTTTAACAAAAGAAGTTAAAAGCATGACCGCAAAAGGCAAAAGAGCCAAGGTTGCAATGACCAGCATTTTAACGACGGCACTAGGCTGATTTCCAAAGCCGGATTCCAAACTGGCCTGGGCAAAAGCAGAAGATGAAATTAGTAAGGCAAAATAAAGTTTTTTTAGCATACGAACTTTATTTTCACGATTTTAGTATTTTTTCAAAAGCCTTTTCTAAAGTGCGCCACTGATTTTCCAGTTGGGCATTAATTATGCCGGCTTCTGTTTCGATAACGCAGCCACCGGGTTCTATGTCGGGACGTTCTTGGACAGTAAAGATTCTAGCCTGGGTTAAATTTTCTTTAATCCTATCTTTATGCTGCTCCATTAAATTCAAATCTTTTTTGCTAACATAAATTTTTACTGTATGGTTTTCTAAAACCGGTTTTAAAGACTGTTTAACAATATCCAAGATTCTGTCAGGGTGTAATTTCAGTTCTTCTCCCAAGATTTTCTTGGCTGCTTTTAAAGCTACAGGCAGAATTTTTTTTGTAAGCTCCTGTTCAAAATTTTTCAAAACAGCGTCTAGTTTTAAGAGCTTTTCGTTGAAGGATAAAAGCCCTTCTTCAAAGCCTTCTTTGGCGGCGCTTTCCTTGGTAAGCTCTGCTTCCTTAGCTATTTGTTTTTTAAATTCCAGACTTTCTTTTTTTGCCCTGCGTACAATTTGCCCGGCTTTTTTCAGCTCGGAAAATTCTTTAGCAGGAACAATTTTAGTATCTGGTGCAATTTTAACTTTATCTCCAGAGAAAAGAGTAAAAAATTCCATTTTCCAACCTTTTTTAAGCTTTCTGTTCCAGCAAAGGCAACAGCTCTAATATATTATCCTGACAGGCGGCGGATATGTGTTTATTGGGTGTTTTTTCAGTCAGTTCTAAAAGCACCTTGCCTCTGCCAATATCCAGAGTATGGGCGATATGCCAAATAAAATCAAAATAACAGCCTAATAGCGCCTGGGATAGGCGGTAGAAACCCCGTTTGTGTAAAAGGGCTTTAAAAGTTAAGATGTCGCCGGAGAATTTGTTTAAATGCAAGGGGCCTGAAGGTACTTTGTCTTTCCAGTTGCGTTTGCTTTTGAGAAACTGTTTTTCTTTTTCAGATAAAATAGCATTTAATTTTTGCAGGGTATTTTTATCGATGATTTTAAAATATTCTTTGGACAAATCAAAAAGGGCTAGAAAATGAATAAGTTCGATTAGCTGTTTTTTATTTAAATTTAAAAGAGGCGTCATGGCAGATAAAGGCAGGTATTTTTTAGGTAACAGTGCCGGATAGTCTTTAAGCAGATGATGCAGAAATTTTTTTTTAAGATAGTTTTCTGCCAAGTCGGATAATTTTAATTCATCGTAAGAATGTATGTTTTTAAGGTTTTTCTGAATTTTGGGAGCTTTTTTTTTAAAGACAGTTAAAAATACAGGCTTTTCTTTTTCCGGCAATTTTTGAAAGACCGGTAAAAACCAGGAATAATGAATGTCTTTTAAAAGCAGGCTTAAATCAAAATCTTCTAGATCAGCAATCGGTGTTTCAATAGCCGGCGCTTTTTTTAGGAAATCAAAAGTTTTAGGGGAGAGAAAAGTTTGAAACTGTTCGAGATCATTTTTTAAAAAATTTTTTAAAATTAGATAAGAAGAGCTTCTCATTTTTCACTTACTCTTTTTTATTTTTTTTCATCAAAGGATAGAATTTGTAGATGAAAAAGCCGGCTAAAGCGCCAAAAACTAAAATAAAAGTAATGAAAGTAAAGAAAATTGTGCGAAAGCGTTTGGCTGATTCTTTGGTCATAATAATTGACCAAATAGATACATATTCTTTGTCTCTGGCTTTAGCTGCTATCATTTCGCTGTCCGGTTTTAGTCTTAAAGAAGCAATTTGAGATCTGTCGGAAATTACAGTTACATCTTCTAATGCCAAGTCTTCTACGCTGGAAGAGATAAGCCGTTTTATTTTGCCTTCCAAGTGATAGTTGGGATCATCAAGCACCCCCTGGTGCTTAATGTAAACGGCGGCTTTCATTTTTTGTCTAGCTTCTCCCAGCTGCGGTTCTCTTTGGGGAAAAGAAATTTGTACGGAAGCATCGATTACGCCTTCAATTTTGCGGATAATGCCGGTCAGCTCTTCTTCCAGGCCCGCCTGATAGCGGATACTCTCTTCCCGGTCTGTGGACATAAGTCCTTGTTTGGCGAAAAGTTCTAATAAAGTAGCGGTTTTCTTGCGAGGGTAGCCCTGTTTATTTAAAAGAGCCATGGCATTGACAGTTTTTTCAGGGGAGACAAAAATTGACCAGATGGCGTAAGAAGCCGTTCCACCCGCGCCTTCTTGAGAATCGGTTTTGATTTTTTGAGCCTCAATTCCATGCGAGGCTAAAAAAACCACAATTTCATTAGCCTCTCTCTCATCGACATTGTTAATAATAGCCCGATTTTCCTGACAAGAAGTTAAAAATAAAAATGACAGGCCAAGCAAACAAAAATAGGTAAATTTTTTCATATTCTCTCCTAACCCTGATTTATAGCATAAAACCAGACTTTTCGCGATGAGATTTTTTTTTAAAATTTTTACTTTGTCTGAAATTTTTTAGGTGTATAAGCTGTAAGTTAAGGGAATGTATAAACAAAAACAATTCAAATTCAGTCTGGCCTGTGGTTTTTTTTCTGCAGGCATGTAGTTTTGGTATGTATGATATGTATGATTGTCATATATGCATAAATACATAACATATAAGCATGGCGGCAGGTCAGGGGTGCTTTTTTAAAAGGAGAAAAAATGCTTAAAATAAATATTTTGGGAACCCATGCTGCGGGCAAGTCTACTTTGTCTTTTCAAATAGGCAATCTTTTAAAAAAACATAATATTAATACTAAAATTATTGCTGAGAATATCAGGGCCTGTCCTTTTCCTATTAATGAAAAAGCGGTTATTGAAACTGAAATATGGGTTTTTCATAAAGCTGTTTTATCCGAATTGCATGCTAAAGCTGAAAAATATGATGCTATTATTTTAGATCGGGGAGTGCTGGATGGCATCGTGTATTTTTTAGACCGCAATACTCCGAATCAGTATTATGAGCTTTTATGTAAAATGGCTTATAAATGGGCTGAAGAGGAATATGATCTTTTAGTATTAGTAGAACCTGACAATCCTGATGATCCTTATTTGGTGGATCAGGTTCGGGATCCTCAAATTGAATACCGCAAAAGAATAATGGAATTGTTTAGAGATTTTACGAACAAGTTAAATTCTAAAGCTAAACAAAGACTGATCACTATTAAATCTTCAGAAGTTTTCGAAGAAAAGTCCTTAGGGCTTATGCGGATTGAAAAAGCGTTGATAAAAAACAGTCTTTTGACTGTTTTTGATCCAGCTGGGGCCGTCTCCGAAACGAGCTAAAAAATAGTCAAAAACACCTTGCAGGGCTGCTTTATAAAGCAATACTTTTAAGATTTTCTTTTCAGCTATGGACCTGTTGGTAAAATATTTTAAAAGATAAAGTTCAATAGTTTTTAGTGTTTTTAGCTTGTAAAGTTTAAAAATCTCTTTGAAAAAGAATTTGCGCCAAAATAACAGATATTCTCTTGCGGTTAAGTTGCGTTTGGCCCAAAGCAGCCTGCCGCGCCACCAGAAATATTTAGTATGAATTTTTCCGCCGGTAAATGAAGCGGAAATTTTATGCCAAATCAGCGCTTTTGGCACTATCCAAATTTGATAGCCGGCTTTTTTTGCTCGATAGCAAAAATCTACCTCTTCCCACATGAGGAAAAAAGTTTTTTCTAAAAAGCCGATTTTCTGAAAAATTTCTGCTTTAATGAAAAAAGAACCTCCGCAAACATAATCGGCCTGTTTTTTTTGGTTAAATTTTTTAAGATCCGCTTTGCAGCCGCTGCCGTTTTGTAGGAATTGACCAGTTTTGCTGCAGAAAAAAGAGCCGAAATTATCAATTGTATCTTTTTGATAATAGGATAAAATTTTAGCTCCGAAAATGCCGCCGTTTTTTTTTGCGTGGGCTGCTTTAACAAATTCTTTGAGTAGGTTTTTGTTTATGACAGTATCGTTGTTTAAAAGTAAAATATAGCGGTGGTTGTTTTTTAGGGCATATTTTATGCCTGTATTGCAGCCTTCTGCGAATCCCAAATTGTTTGTATTTTCTAAAACTGTGGTTTGCGGGAATTTTTTTAAGATCGGGAGCCTGGGTTTTATTTTAGAGCCGTTATCGATGACTATGGCTTCGAACTTAGGATAATCTAAAGCATATACAGATTCAAGACAGTCCAAAGTATCGTTTAGGCCGTTATAATTAAGTATAATAATAGCAACTGACATGTTTTTTAATTATTTTAAATTTTTAGTTAGCTTCGATTGTGTTTGCTGTCTTTTTTTCTTGTAAATTTAAACAATCCGATTGACTGTTATTAGCTTTTAAAAGTTCGCAGCAGGCTGCATAGGCTTTATTTGGTTTGATTTGATAAAAGCAATAAGGATTTAAACAGTTTTTTTTCAAACAGGGAGAGCAGGGAGGTTTTTCTTCTAATAGGATGGTATTTTTGGGATTTAAAGGACCGCTGGTTTTTCTGTTTGTAGGAATAAAAAAAGCAACCAGCGGAGTACCAACAGTATGGGCTATGTGCATAGGGCCGCTGTCATTACAGACAGCTAAGGCGGCCTGTTGTAGTAAAAAGGCCAGCTGGCTTAATGAGATGTGGCAAAAACAAAAAGCATTTTCAATTCGGCTGCCGATTTGTTCGATTAACATTTTTTCTTTGGCTGTGCCTATGATGGCAATTTTAAAATGGTTGGACAGTTTTTCACCAAGCTCGATAAAATATTCAGCAGGCCATCTGCGGAAAGGATCTTTTGATCCTGGATGAAAAACTATATAAGGCTTGGAGATTAATTGGCGTCCTGGTTTTTTGTAGAAAAAATCAATTTTTGTGCTCTCTTCTTCTATGCCAATGACAGATCCAATTTTTAATCGGCGTTTCAGCTCATGTAGTTTATCTGTTTTTACGACATGGGTAAAAAGATGGAAAAGCCCTTTGCCGTGTCCTGAAGAGCCAATCAGATACTGGCTGTTTAAAAGTGCGCATAAAGGCAAGGGAGGCCGTTGCGAGGCATGTAAATATAAGACAGCTTGAAATTTTTTTCTGTTGAGTTTTTTAAACAGAGTAAAAAAATGCAAAACAATCGGTTCTTTTAACAAAAAAAGTTTGTCTATATAGGGATTATGTTCTAAAACTTTATAACCTATTTTGGAAGTTAAAACAGAAACAAAACTTTTAGGATAAGTTTTTTTGATAGCCCTTAAAAGGGGCGTGGCCCAAAGAGTATCTCCCAGGGCTGTTGTAGAGACAACTAGGATACGGGGAAATTTGGGGTTGAATTTATGCTGGCGGCGATTTTTAAAAAATCTTACAAGACAATTAAAAAATAAATTTTTAAAGCTATTTAACATAGATAAAATTTTGGAGATTTATCAATATATTTGCAATTTAAAAAATAATTAGCTTTAAAAACTATTGTTGATTATTTTTTAGGCTAATTCTCGGTATTTCAATGCCGATATAAAAGAGAATATATTGAAAAAAAAATAAAAAAAAGCTTCAATTAAAATAGTTTTTCAAAATTACCGTAGGGCATACGGAAAGGGTTTAACATTAAAAACTCATAGTCTTGGAAACTGATACTGATAGAATACCAAGAGGTAATCCTGTAAAAAGGGTGTTGGTGGATTAAAGAAATCTCTTGCATCTTAGGATATTCGGTAATGTGTTGCCGAGAGAATGTCACGCTTAAGGAATTTTGTTTTTTTTATGAAAAATTTTATTTTGTTGTTGAGCTGTTTTTTTATTTTTTTAAATTCCTGTTTAAAGCAAAGGCCGTTAATTAAAGTCGGTATAGATACTAATTGGCCCAAGTTGGAACTTTATAGACAGGGAAAAAATATTAATGGATTTATTGATGAATTTTTACTGAAGCTTTGCCAGGAAGAAAAAGTCCGAATCGAATTGGTAAAAGTTAATTCTTTTCAGCTATTTGACGGTTTAAAAGATGCTCTTTTTGATGTAGCCCTGACCGAACTTTATCCTTTTGATTTTAATTTAGCCAAATATGCTTTTACCGGGCCGGTTTTTTTAACCGGCTCTGTTTTGATTACCAAAAAGATGAGAAAACTGGAGGATTTTCAAGACAAGCTGATTGGAGTAGTAATAGAAGAGGATACTAATTTTGTCATGCAAAAATATCCGGAAGCTATTTATAAAGAATATTCATCCGCTCCCCAGCTGCTGGACAAAGTGCAGGATGAGTTTTTAGATGGTGGTGTTTTGGAGAATTTAGAAGCTGTCGCTTATGTTGAAAATATCTATTCCAATTTAAAGATTCAAAAACCTCTAACTGATTTTGGCATCCGGTTTATAGCCTTGAAAGAGAAAAGAGAAAAGTTGGAAATTTTTTCGGATTTTTTACGGTATAAAAAAGAGATTAATGCTCTTAAGGCTAAGTGGGATATTTTTTATCAATGACGGCGTAATACCCCTGGCTTTAGCCATGGGTAGAATGTCAATATTAGTACTAAAAGTTAATTTAGTAAATTTCCAGTTTGGTTTTTTTCAGGATCTCTGGATTGACAGGGCATCTTTTGGCCTCCCAGATTTCTTTGGCATAATTATCAATTACACAGTCAGTTGAAAACTCTCCCATCCCTGCAATGTTGTTAAGGGCATATTCTGCCCATTTATGAGGATCTGAATAGAGCTGTTCTACTTTTTGCTGGGTTTCATAATAAGCAGTTAGATCATTAACTACAAAATAAGGATCGGTGCCAATTTCTACAAAATGATCTACTAAAAGAAGATGTAGATCAGCTAAAGCCTCTTTTTCTGCCGGATCTGTGGTCAAAAGAGAATCATTGAGCATATCGATAGCTTTTTTGATTTTGGGATTTTTATTATAAATTTCCCAGGGTTTGTAATTATGGCTTTGAGTCAGTTCTAAATTCTGCTGGGATTTAGCGCCGAATGAAAAGGGCCACCACTGATTGCCAATTGCTGATTTCATTTCGATATTGGCGCCATCTTCAGTGCCGATGGTCAAGGCGCCGTTTAAAGCCAGTTTCATATTGCCTGTGCCGGAAGCTTCCATACCGGCAGTAGAAATCTGCTCGGAAAGATCTGCAGCCGGGATAATAATTTCTGCTTTGGAAACGTTGTAGTTTTCAACAAAAGCAACTTTTAAATGGGATCCGACTTCCGGATCTTCATTGATTTTTTTGGCCAGAATATGAAATAGCATTATAATTTCTTTCGCTGATTTATAGCTGGGAGCTGCTTTGCCGGCAATAATGACTTGTCTTTTAATTTTGTGGCTTTGAGGATTTTCTTTGATATCATTATACAGCATAATCAGGTTAAGGGCGTTTAGAAGCTGCCTTTTGTATTCGTGAAAGCGCTTGATCTGCACATCAAAAAGCGCAGAAGAATCCAATGTATTGCTATGGCCAATAATTTTTCCTTGATGATCCCGGATGGGATTTTCTTTTTGCAGAAATTCTAACAGTGCTTGTTTTTTTATTTTTTTAACTTCGATGAACTCTTCTTGTGTTTTTTTATCGGAGGCGAATTTAGTTAGTTTTTTAATTTCTTTGAGATCGGTCTTCCATTTTTTGCCGATTTTAGAAGTGATTAAATTGGACAGTTCCGCATTGGCCTCTAACATCCATCTTCTGGGGGTAATGCCATTGGTAATAGCGATAAATTTTTCAGGATAAAGATCGGCAAAGTCTTTAAACAGCTCTTTTTTTAAAATTTTACCATGCAAAGCTGCTACTCCGTTGACTTTGGCAGAACCGAAAATTGCTAAATTGGCCATGCGTATCTGACCGCTTTCTATAATGGAGATTTTCTTGATTTTTTCGTTGTCATTGGGAAATTTTTCTTTGACTTTATCGCAGAGTTTTTGATTAATTTTCTGAACAATTAGGTATTGGCGGGGCAGCAATTCTTTGACTCGTTTTTCGTTCCAGTCTTCCAGGGCTTCTTTTAAGATAGTATGGTTTGTATAATTGCAGCATTGTTGGGTAATTTCTAAGGCTTCATCAAAAGGTATATTATAATGTTTGTTTAAAAGCCTGACCAGTTCGGCTACGGCAAAAGCCGGATGGGTATCGTTGATTTGAATTCTGGCCTTGTCGGCTATTAAGCGGATGTCTTTATGTACTTTTAAATGATATTTAATAATGTCCTGTAAAGAAGCTGAGACCAGTAAAAATTCCTGCTTCAGACGGATTCTTTTGCCAACTTCGTTATTATCGGAAGGATAAAGTACATCTGTTAGGGAAGTATTTTCAGAAGCGGCTCCTAATTGGCCGGAGTTGTATCTTTGCAGTTGAAAATTGTGCGGGGATTCTTTAGTGGACCAAAGCCTCAGCGTGAGCACAGAATAGTCTGGTTTTTCAGAGTAGCCGACAATAGGCAGATCGTAAGGCAGAGCCCGGATCTGTTCATGTTCTTTTAGCTGAAAGATTTCTTCTCCGAAACGATTTTGCGCAGGCACCATGCGGCCTTTAAAGCAGATATTATTAGCAAAAATGTCTCTTCTGAATTCCCATGGAAATTCATTTAAGAGCCAGCAATCCGGTTTTTCTATTTGCAATCCGTTCCAAAGCTCCTGTTCAAAAATGCCGTATTGGTAGCGTAAACCATAGGCCATAGCAGGATACTGGCGGGTTGCCAGAGAATCGATCAGGCAGGCCGCCAGTCTGCCCAGTCCGCCATTTCCCAGTCCCGGTTCGGGATCGCAGGAGACTAAATCCTGATAGGAGCGTTCGCATTTTTTTAAAACGGCATTAACCCATTCGGTAGATTTTAAATTGCTGATATTATTCTGCAGTAGTTTCCCTGGCAGATATTCCATAGACAGATAATAGATCATCCTGACTTTTTGTTGAGTAAAAGTCTGATAGGTTGCCAGCCAGTTGGATACAATCTCTTCTCTTAGGGCAAAAGAAAAGGCCAGATAAAATTCTTCATTGGTTGCTTCTTTCTTGGTTTTGCCGAAATTGGAAATTAAAAAGTGCTTGATCTTTTGCACCATTTTATCGGGTGATAGATGTACATGGCCGTTCACTTTATTGCTCCTTTTTACTTTAAATTACGCTTTTCCATTTTTTTTCATATATATATAAAAGATATTTTTTTGAGTAGGGAAGTTTTTCAGATTGTTTTTCTAAACAAAGGTTGCTTCTACTTCTGATTCGTGTTATTAGCCTAATTGAAGAGTGGGATCAGGTTTAAAGGAGTTTTGATGCATATAGCTTTAGTTTATAATAAAAAAATAAAAAATACAGAACAGCAAGCCGAATGGCTGTCTCAGGAAGATGTCAGGAATTTTAAAAACGGCCTGCAGAAATTAGGCCATAAAGTAACTGCCATACCGGTTAGCAGTATATATGCTTTGATAGACAGGCTAAAAGAAAGTAAGCCTGATTTAATTTTTAATACTGCTATGGGTTCTATGAATCCCGACAGGGAAGGTATTTTTCCGGCGGTCTATACTTTTTTAAATATTCCTTTTACGGGGGGGAATGCCCGTGTTTTGCTCAGCTCTTTGAATAAACGCTTGGTAGAAAAAATTCTCTCAGAGCATAACGTGCCTGTGCCTAAAGGCTGTGTAATAGAGAATCCCTCTCAGCCGCTTACCGAAGATTTGCAATATCCTCTGATGATTAAGCCCAATTATGAAGGCTCGGGCATGGGCATTCATTCTTCGTCTATTGCTGAAAACAAACAGGCTTATGAACAAATTATTGCTCAAATGCTTAAAGATTATCCTCAGGGAATAAATGTTGAAGAATATATTCAAGGCAGAGAAATTACCGTTCCCATGTTGGAAGCTTGGCCTGAGAAAATTTTGGAGATTGTTGAGTATCAGTTTAAAGAAAACAATAAATATAACATTTATGATTATGAGCACAAGCAGCATGGCTTGAAAACAGGAACAGTGGAAGCTATTTGTCCTCCTAAGCTTTCAGAGCAGGAAAGGGATCGGATAATTGCAGTGGCCCGCAAGATTTTCTCGGTTATTTCTTGCAGCGATATGGGCAGGATTGATTTTCGTTTAAATAAAAAAGGCATACCTTATTTTATTGAGATTAATCCGATTCCGCGTATTCAGCCGGATGCTTCTTTAATTATTGCTGCTAAAGCTCGCGGTTTAACGTATGAAGAAGTCTTAAAATTGATTATCCAGTCTGCTGCTAATCGCCATCAACTATATATGTCTTCGGATGTTAAAGCTGAATATGATAAAACCCAAAGGGTTCCGTGCCGTGAACACGGTATTTCAATCGGCAGGTTCAACACAGGCAAATACAATGCTATAACGGGCCTGTTGAAATCTAAAGCAAAAATTTGATTAATTTGGTAAAATTTC
>CAYXMS010000018.1:0-27724 GCA_964466185.1 uncultured bacterium | reverse complement strand
GCAATTCATCCCCTCCCTAAAGGAAGGGGTTTTCTTGCCAATAAATTGATAAAAAGCTTCAATTAAGGGCCTTTTATGCAAAAACAAATTTTTAATTTATTAACTTTGGCTCTAAGCTTAACTCTTTTAAGTGCAGTTAAGTTAAAAGCTAGTTCAAACGAAAGGGCTGAGACAACGAAAACGGTTTCAAAACCAGTTCAAAAGAGCACTTTATCCGTCTTAATGCAAAAACATTTTTTAAAACAAAATTTTATACAAGAAATTGTAAATAATTTTTATCCCAAAATATTTTTTATTAATTTCCAACAAATACAAACTGCAAAACAAAAACTTCCTGAAAACAGTTCTTTTCAAATTATCCTGCACAGTAAAAGCTCCCATTTTCATAAGATCATTTTTCAAATCTTAAAAATGAAAAAATGGAATTGCCTGAGGTTAAAATTTCCCATTTATAACATTGTTGAATTTAGAAAATGCCTGCAAAAACACGAAGCCGACAATCTCTTTAAAATTAAAAGACCGCAGCTTAAACGCGGAGCTTGGCACCTAAGTCCGAAAGAATTTGCCAGTTATTTAGAAGCTTGGGCAGACGTATACTTGCACTCTACAAATTCTCTTACTGTAGAAAATCCTGTGTACCGCCCACTTACAAAAGAAGAAAAACGGCAATTTATAGAAGATGCTTTTAAATGTGCTCAGCATTTTTCTTTAAGCTCTTCATGTTTATCACTGGCTACAGAATTAGTAATAGTGGATTGCTCGAATAACTAAAGAACGCACTAAAAAAGTAAAAGCTAATGCTCAAAAAACAGTATCAAAACATTTTAGCAGGCATGCTGCCAGTATGTAAGGAAAAGGGAAAATCTTCTTTTAGCATAGTCGCCGAATTACGTAAAATTACCAGAACTAAAAAAATCGGCCATAGTGGAACATTGGATCCTTTTGCTAGTGGGGTTATGCTTATGTTAATTGGGCGTGAGCATACTAAGAAGTCGGATCTTTTCCTAAAAAGCGAAAAAGAGTATGAAGCTACTGTCAAATTAGGCTTTACTACTAAAACACTGGACCTGGACAGTCCTGAAGAAAAATTTTCTGAAAAAAAACCATCCTTTCAAGAAATTGAAAACGCCTTAAAAAATTTTCAAGGAGAAATCTGGCAAAAAATTCCCATGTATTCTGCTAAAAAGATTAAAGGCACTCCTCTTTACAAACTTGCCCGCAAGGGCCTACAAATAGAAACTGGCAGAAAAAAAGTATTTTTAAAAACTCGGCTTTTAAGCTACAGCTATCCTTTTCTACAAATACATGTGATTTGTTCTTCTGGCACTTATATTAGGCAGATTGCAGAAGACCTGGGTGCAATTTTGAAAACAGGCGCTTATTTGACCTATCTTAACAGAACCAGATTGGGAGAATTTCATCTTTCAGATTGTGTAAAACAAAAAGATCTTTTTAAGATAGAAATTAAAAAATATCTTATTAAAAACAAGCCTCTTTAAAAAGAGACAAACCTTACATCTATTTTATTTATGCAAAGATCTTTTGGTTGTACATTCTGGTTTTTAGTTTTTCTCTATATTCCTTTGATCTTTTTTGCCTTTGAGCCGCGCCACACATATCTTACCTGGTTAGGAGAAGAGACGAACAATCATATTACTGTCAACGTACATACAGATAAAGTCTCTTCCCAGCTAGAGCTGCGTTATATGCCTATCGAAAGTCCAAATCTGGAAAAAGAGCGAAAAATAAAAAATATTCTAATCGGAAAAGCACACTCAAAAACTCGAAAACACAAGTTTTTAACTACTTATCAGATTGAAAGAATTTTCCAAAAACCCAGCCGATTTTTTAACCAGCGTTTTTTATATTGTTTTAATGTAAGCCGTCTTAAAGCCGGGCAAACATATGTCTTTACAGTAGGCAATCCAAAAATCGGTTTCAGCTGTTTAAAAAAATTTAAAACTCCAGCTGAAAACAATCAATTTTATCGGTTTGTAGAAGGCGGCGATTTAGAAAATCCGCAAAAAGCCCAAAAGCTTTTAAAATTAGCCGCCTTATATTCTCCGACAGCATTTCTGTTAGGCGGAGATTATCCCTCTCTGATCTTTGCCAAAAAAAATTATCCTGTCTGGGACACTTGGCTGGACATTGTAGAAAAAGAGCTTGTAACACCTGACGGCTGTTTAATCCCTTTGATTTTAGCCATCGGCAATCATGAAATCACTTTGCAAAAAACCTGCCAAAAGAAAAACCCTTTAAAACTGTTTGCCCCTTTTTATTTTAAATTTTTTCCGCAAGAAAAAGAAGCCAAGCAATCTTTTTTTATTAAAAAATTCAGTTCTAATCTAGTTTTTTTTGTGCTTGATTCTGGTCATTTTCATTCTGCTGTGGATGAACAAAGAGCTTGGTTGCATGAAAATTTAAAAAAATATCAAAATTGCAAATATAAATTTGCCCTTTATCATGTGCCTATTTATCCATCCGTGAGGTTTTTAGAAAATAGCTGGGCTTATAAGCTGCTTTTTTATCTAGCAAAATTAAGGGGCGAGGAAAAAAAAGTTTTAACCCTGCTCTCTAAAGAATCTTTTTTACAAAAAAAATACTGGCTGCCCCTTTTTGACAAATATAATTTAACAGCCGCTTTTGAGCATCATGACGGCGCCTTAAAAAGAACAAAGCCTTTAAAGCATGATAAAATCAATTTAAAAGGCACTGTATATTTTGGAGATGGCGCCCTCTCCCCTATCAATCAAATTTTCCCTATACAGGCTTTTTTTAACCGCCATTTTGCCAAAACCTCCGGCTATGTACAATTTTTCTGGCTAGTTGATATTTTCCCAAATAAAATAGTTTATAAAGCCATCTCGGACAAAGGCAAAGTATTAGATGTTTTCAAACAAGTCTCAAACTAATTTTGAATCCGGCCACAAACAAGCTTTTTTAGAAAAAGCCCAAAAAACAGGTCTTCGCGATCTATTTCCAATTTTTTTAATTGTTTTCAGTGCTCTTTTGATACTTTTATCTCAAGCTGAAAAATTACAAAATTACACTCTAGTTTTAACTGCTTTAGCTTTACTCTCAGCTAAAAATCGCTTCTTGTTATTCCCTTTCGCTTTATTTGCCATATTCCCTTTAATTTTAACAAAACTCAGCCGATACTTTATTTTTTTTAATCTGCCCTACATTCCATTTTTACATCTTCTGATTCCCTTATTTTTACTTTGGCCTTTTTCCAAACAGCTTTTCCCAAAAAACTCTTTTCAATTAAGCAGGCTTTCGCCTGCATTATTCTGGCAAATGTTTCTTGTCGTTACAGTATCTGTGTTAAGTTTAATTGCCTATAGACACACATTTGCATCCTCCATTGAGCTACCCAATAAAAATTCTACTCTTGTAGCTATTTTACCCTGGCTGGCTTTCATCAATGCTTTTTTAGAAGAAACTGCCTTCCGTGAAATTCTTCAAAACAGTTTTTTAAAGTTTTTTTCCCCAATAACAGCTATTTTTCTGCAAGCTGTCTGGTTTGGCGCCATGCATTATCAAAGCGGTTTTCCTTCAGGCTTGATCGGCATGGCCTTAAGTGGAATTTATGGCGCAGCTTTAGGCCATCTAAGAATCTCTTCTAAATCGCTTAGCTGGTGTATACTGCTGCATTTTTTAGCTGATTTAACTATTGTCAATCTACTAGTTTTTGTTTAAAAAACGCCTTTGAAATTACTATTCTTTAAAGAATTTAGCTTTTAAAAACAGTTTGTTTAAAACGGCTATTTTTAATCCAGCGAGGGCCCGCTCCAAAATTTTTCAAGAAATAATCTAAAATTCCTTGAATAGCTGCTTGATAGCGCAAAACCTGAAAAATTTTTCTGTTTTCTACTTTTTGGTTAGTAAAAACATTTAAAATAAAAAGCACAAACTTTTTTTCCAACAGGTCATTTTTTTTAATCACTTCAGATTTCAAAAACAAACAGCAGCCACAAACATAATTCACGAAATTACTATACCTAAGGTTCTCTAAATAAAATATCACATTTTAATTGAGTTCCTCAATTTAGAATAATGATAATTGATTACAAATTTCTTATGAATTATAATAAATGCATTTTTTTAAAAAAATTAAAACGAGAAGGATTTTTTAATGAAGAAATTTTTATTTTTGATTTACATATGTCTGTTTGGTTTAATACAAAATAGTTTCGCATATGATTATGAATTAGGTATAGCTTGTATTTTTAAAGACAGTACAGCCATTTTAAAAGAATGGATCGAATATCATCGAATGGTAGGAGTTGATCATTTTTGGCTATATAACAACTACAATACAGATAATTCTATTGAAATTTTAAAACCTTATATTGAAGAAGGTCTAGTAGAATTATGTAACTGGCCTCCTATAGAAGAATTTGAAAAACAAAAGAATAAACAGAAATTTAGAGTACATAATCATGAAACAGCTAATATAAATGCTATAAAACGAGCATTAGGAAAAGCTAAATGGGTAGCTTTTATTGATATAGATGAATTTTTATTGCCAATGAAAGAAGCAACGGTAACGGAATGTTTAGAAAAACATTTTTCAAAAGCTTATGCAGTTTATATCCATTGGCGTAATTTTGGAACAAGTGGTATGACTTTATCTAAAGAAGAATCCTGGATAAGCAATTTAACAAAAGCATCTTCTCGTTTTCATTCGTATAATCTTTATGGGAAAACTATAGTTAGACCAGAATATATATCATTAAATAGCCCACATATTTCCAGTAATGTGCATATTTTCCCTATTATTAAAAAAGAAAACTATTTTAATGGAAATGCTAAAAAACTTACTATAGAAAATCCATATTCTGTTAAATACATACGTATTAATCACTATATTCTAGGAGATGAAAATTATTTTCATAATATAAGATTAAAAAGAGAACAAGATCATAAAAAAGAATGGCAACATTATCACGATTTTTTAATGAAACAAAATTATGATATTATAAAATTTATATATAAGTATCATCGTGATAAATATGAAAAGTTTTGGAAAAAACTAGAACATAATAAATTCTTAAAAAGAAATTAAGCTTTATCGATTTATTAACAAAAATTTTTTAAATGCAAACAACTCCCCACCTACCCCATTTGAAGGTTTTTTTAATCCTTAATCATATTCATATCTTTAATTATAATTAAACTCAGGCTCAAAAAGCCCTCTGACTAAAACTATGGGAAAAAGATCAATTAGCTCATTCAAACAATTCAAAATCTTTTTAACCTTCGGCTTTAGACTTAATCAGAATTTTCTTGGGAATTTTATTAATTTTTAGATTTGGAAGCAAAGCTCAAAGCCTATCTAGGTAGGCTTTAAGCTTTCTTATTGTTTAACCTAAGAAGTAAATTTATTAAAAAACGCCTTTAAAATTACTATTCTTTAAAGAATTTAGCTTTTAAAAACAGTTTGTTTAAAACGGCTATTTTTAATCCAGCGAGGGCCCGCTCCAAAATTTTTCAAGAAATAATCTAAAATTCCTTGAATAGCTGCTTGATAGCGCAAAACCTGAAAAATTTTTCTGTTTTCTACTTTTTGGTTAGTAAAAACATTTAAAATAAAAAGCACAAACTTTTTCAAGCAATAAAGTTTAATTAATTTAAATATATCTTTACTTAAAAATTTACCATAAAAAAGAAATTTTTCTTTTGAATTTAAATTACGGCTGACCCATAAAAGCCTTCCGCGCCACCAAAAATATTCAGAATGAATTTTACCTCCGGAAAAAGAAGCGGATACCTTATGCCAGACCAATGCCCTGGGCACTGTCCAAATTTCAAAATTATTTTTCTTAGCGCGATAGCAAAAATCAGTTTCCTCCCACAATAAAAAAAACTTCTTTTCCAGCAGGCCGATTTTTTTAACCACTTCAGATTTCAAAAATAAACAGCAGCCGCAAACGTAATCTACTTTTCTAGGGTTTTGCAACCGTCTTTTATGGTTTTTCTTTCCACAATCGACGAACTTGCCAATTTCCCAGGAAAAAACTGACCCTACATTATCAATCTGGGCTTTGGCTTTATAATTTAAAATTTTAGCCCCAAAAATACCGGCCCGGGGTTTTTCCTGAGCGGCACGCACAAAAAAATCCAGCAAATGCCTGTCAACTATAGCATCATTATTTAAAAGCAAAATATAAGGATATTTTTTTTTCAAAGCATAACGAATGCCAATATTACATCCTCCGGCAAAGCCCAAATTTTTCTTATTTTCAAAAACTATAGTCCTAGGAAATTTTTTTAAAATCTGTCGTTTAGACTTTATCAAAGAACCGTTATCGACCACAATCACCTTAAAATCCGGGTATGAGAGATTATAAACTGAAGTTAAGCAGTTTAATGTATCTTCCAGACCATTGTAATTCAAAATAACAATTGCTACAGTCATAATTCCAATTTAAAAAAACTTGTTAAACAGATTTATTTTCCAGGCTTCTTTTTCTGGACTTATTTTTGCTATAAAAAATTTTGACTGTAAAATCAATCAATTTTATTTTTAAAAGATTTTTTCCGAGTATCTGAAAAGACTGAATAAACTTAGAATAGATTTAGATTTAGATAGATGTTATAATTATAAATTACAATCTTTGAACCTGCTAAATTTTTTAAAAAAAGATAAAATAAATATGTCTAATCTTGCTTGTGGCATTGTCGGCCTTCCGAATATCGGCAAATCTACACTTTTCAAAGCCATTACTAAAAAAACTATTCCAATTGAAAACTATCCCTTTTGTACAATTGAGCCTAATGTCGGAGTAGTTATTTTAAAAGATCAAAGGCTAGATAAGCTTACTAAAATTTATAACAGTGAAAAAACCGTTTATGCTACCGTCTCTTTTGTTGACATTGCAGGCCTAGTAAAAGGGGCTTCCAAAGGAGAGGGCTTAGGGAACCAGTTTTTGACCAATATCCGCGAAACAGATGCTATTGTCCAAGTGGTGCGCTGTTTTGAAGATGACAATGTAATCCATGTCTCCGGCTCGGTAGATCCTAAACGCGATGTTGAAGTTATTAATTTAGAGCTTATTTTAGCTGATTTGCAAACTGCCCAAAACATAGCCGGCAAATTAGAAAAAAAAGTTAAAGGCCAGGATCCTAAAGCCAAAGTAGAGCTCGGCATCATTCAAAAAGCAATCGGACACTTAAATCAGAACAAACGTCTTATTACCCTATCTTTAAGCAAAGAAGAGCAAAACAGCTTAAAAAACCACAATTTTTTGACTGCTAAAAAGATGATTTACGTGGCTAACGTAGCAGAAAATGACCTTACAAATCCTACTCAGAATCCACACGTTCAAAAACTCAAAGAATTAGCCCGGGAAGAAAATAGCGAAGTGGTGGCAATTTCTGCTAAAATAGAAGAAGAGATAGCCGATCTGCCGGCAAAAGAAGCAGGGGAATTTTTAGAAAGTCTCAATCTCAAAGAATCGGGCCTGGCCAAACTTACCAAAGCTGCCTTTAAGCTGCTGGATTTAATTACTTTTTTAACAGCGGGAGAAAAAGAGACCAGGGCTTGGACGATCAAAAAAGGCACAACAGCGCCGGCTGCCGCCGGTAAAATCCACAGTGATTTGGAAAAAGGTTTTATCCGTGCAGAAATTGTTTCCTATAATGATATGATCAAGTATAACGGAAGGGTAGGCGCAAGAGAAGCAGGGTCTGTCAAGATTGAAGGGCGCGATTATGTGGTTAAAGATGGAGACGTAATTTTATTTTTCCACTCTTGAACAAACCAGATAAGAATTTGCTTTACAGCTAATTTTCTTTCCTTAAAGAAGCTTTCTTGCCCATAGATTAAAAATAAAAATATTAAATTTAAAACCATAAATCAGTAAAAACTTTTTGTTATGGCAGAAAAGTCGGAAAAGGCAACGCCTAAAAAGCTGAGAGACGCCCGCAAAAAAGGACAAGTCGCCAAATCACAGGACATGTCTTCAGCCCTGACTTTTTTAACAGCTATTTTAGGAACGCTGTTTGCTGCCGGCTATCTTTTCCGCAATTTATCAGAATACATTATAAAAACTTTCCGTTCCATTACTGGCAATATTGATCTAACCAATAAAGTTGGCGGTTATATGACAGAAGCTATTTATGTCATTGCCATGTGTTCTTTCCCTCTAGTAGTCATTGTTGCCTTAGTTGGTGTAATCACCAGTTTTTTAGTCGTAGGTCCGGTTTTTTCCTTTGAAGCCATGAAATTTCAATTTAAAAGGCTTAATCCAGTCGAGGGCATCAAGCAAAAATTCAAACTAAAAACTTTAATCGAGCTTTTAAAATCGATTACCAAAATTTTCGGGGCTGCTTTAATCATCTTTTTAGTGATCAAAAATACGATTTCAGAAGTTGTGCAAACATCATCCATACCGGTTGAAGAAAGCGCGCTTTTATTCAGTGATTTTTTAAAAAAGATCGTAACGCAAGTTGGCATTTTCTTTTTGTTTGTCGCTTTATTTGATTTATTTTTTCAAAGGCGCAATTTTGCCAAAGAGATGATGATGGAAAAATTCGAAGTAAAACAAGAATATCGCGATACAGAAGGAGATCCTCATATCAAAGGACGCAGAAAAGAACTGTCTCGGGAAATAGCTTATTCTGGAGGCCCTTCCTCTGCTAAAAGAGCTAAAGCCATTATTACCAATCCTACCCACATAGCTGTAGCAGTCGGCTTTGAACAGCTCAAAGAACAGGTTCCTGTTATTTTAACCATGGGAGTGGGAGTTACTGCTGAAAAAATAATTGCAGTTGCAATTCAGGGCAATATTCCTATAATGAGAAATGTAGATTTGGCACGCATGCTATTTGAAAAGGGCAGGATTGGAGATTTTATTCCGCATGAGACCTACCAGGCTATTGCAGAAATTTTAAAATGGCTGGAGAGCGTCGAGAAACGGGAGAAAGAAGATGTGGCTGAGGAGTTTTTAAAAAGATGAAAGAAACTTTTTCCAACATTATTGATGCTTTAGGCGGAGAAAAAGCCCTGCGCACAATCGCCAGGTCGTCAGACATTATTTTAGCGATTTTTATTATCAGCATTTTGATGGTGCTGATTTTTCCCGTTCCTCCTAATGTAATAGATATTTTGATTTCCATTAATTTAACTATGTCCATTTCCATTTTATTTGTCGCACTTTATATTCAAAAAGCTATCCAGCTGACTGTTTTTCCTTCTCTTCTGCTATTAACTACGTTATATCGTTTGGGAGTCAACATCTCTTCTACCAGGCAAATTTTATTAAATGCCAATGCCGGCCATATTATTCATGCTTTTGGCCAGTTTGTGGTAGGAGGCAACTATGTTGTCGGCGGTGTGATCTTTTTGATTATTACAATCGTCCAATTTATTGTAGTCACCAAAGGTGCAGAAAGGGTAGCAGAAGTCGCTGCCCGTTTTACTTTAGATGCTATGCCCGGCAAGCAAATGAGCATTGATGCAGACCTAAGATCCGGCATTATAGACAATAACCAAGCAAGAGAAGCCCGCCTAATTTTAACTAAAGAGTCCCAGCTTTATGGAGCTATGGACGGCGCTATGAAATTTGTCAAAGGCGATGTAATTGCCGGCATCGTAATTGCTGTTATTAACATTATTGGCGGCTTGATCATTGGAACCATGATGCATGGCATGACATTAGGCCAGGCGGCAAAAGTATATTCTTTACTGTCTATTGGCGATGGTTTGGTAACCCAAATCCCTGCTTTAATGATTGCCTTAACTGCCGGCATGGTCACAACCCGGGTATCTTCGGAGAAAAAAGATGACAACTTGGGAAAAGAAATTTCCGAACAGATTTTACAGCAGCCCAAAGCTTTAATCATCGCCGGCATCATTTTAATGCTAATGTCCCTAGTACCGGGCTTTCCGCCGATTCCTTTTATTGTGCTGTCCATTGCCATTTCCGGAATGGGATTTATTCTTTGGAAAAAATCTAGACAAACAGCGGCTCGCGCAGCAGCAGGACTGGCGCCGGCAGAAGAAGCTACGGATGGTCATATTACCGTCTCCGGAGGAAGAGACGAATATGCTCTTACCCTGCCTGTTATGTTAGAAATAGGCAAATCTTTATCTACGGTCATTAAAAAAGACAAATCCGGTCTTAATTTTATCAATTCCATGATCCCTAAAATGAGACATGCTCTATACCAGGACTTAGGTGTCCGTTTCCCTGGAGTACATGTGCGCACTGACTCTACCTTTTTAGAAGATGACGAATATGCTATTTTCCTTAATGAAGTCCCGGTATCCAGGGGCAAAACTCTAAAAGACTATCTTTTAACAGCTGAAACCAAAGAAAATTTAGATCACTATAACATACCATACAAAGAAGTAAAAACAACATCCGACCTGCCTTCTTTATGGGTAGAAGAAAAACATAAAGACCTTTTAAAAAAAGCCGGCATCAGCTATTGGAATCCATTAGAAGTCATGATCCTGCATTTATCTAAATTTTACCGTAAAAATGCTCAGGATTTTATTGGCATTCAAGAGGTCAGAGCAATTTTAGAATTTGTGGAGAAGTCCTATCCGGACCTGATCAAGGAAGTTACTCGCTTAGTACCTTTACAAAAATTAACCGACATCTTTAAGCGTCTGGTACAAGAGCAAGTCTCTATCAAGGATTTAAGAACGATTCTAGAAGCGCTCTCCGAATGGGCGCAAACTGAAAAAGATACGATTTTACTAACTGAATATATCCGTTCTTCTTTAAAACGCTATATCAGCTACAAATATTCCCAAGGCAAATCTACGCTTTCAGTGTATTTATTAGATCCCGAAATTGAAGACATGGTCAGAGCCGCTATTAAGCAGACTTCCGCCGGTTCTTATCTGGCGTTGGATCCTGACTCTGTGCAAATGATCATGGGAACAATGCGCTCAACCATTACCCCTACCCCTATCGGTGGCCAGCCGCCGACTATGTTAACAGCTATTGATGTTAGGCGTTTTGTTAAAAAACTGATAGAAAGCGAATATCCAGATATGTCGGTTATTTCTTATCAGGAAATTATACCTGAGATCAAGATTCAGCCGCTAGGTCGGATACAGCTGACATAATAAACCAAACAAAGAGGCGGATATGACATCACATTCCAATCCGGTAAATCCTCTAGGGGCCCGTGGTCCTCAAAAAACCCAGAAAGCGACTAAAGCCCAACTGAAAAATGGAAAATCGATTGTCCAGGCCCGTACTGCTTTGCCTCTTGGGCAGACGGTAGATGCCGAATCGCTCGGGAATTTTGGCATCATAAGAGGTTTACTTTCCAAAAAAGAACGCGGAAAGGAAAAAGAAGAAGAAGTTGAAGTCGAAGAAGCTGTCCATTCCAAAAAAGATATCCATTTTGAAAAAATTGAAAAAATAGACAAAGAAGCCAAAGAAATGGCTAAAAAGGACCCTGAATTTACAGCTTCTACATTAATTCAACTGCACAACAGTTTAACCCCTCAAGATACTCCCGAAGACATTTTGCGCAAAGTTTTAAATGTATATGCAGATCCGACTCTTGCTGATAGCACTTTAGCATTTTTAGAAAGAATGTCCAAAGCCGATTTAAAAACCAAAATTGGCCAAGCCCGCGCTCTTTTAAATACCAGACAGGGCAGAGATGTAAAAGCCGGCCATAATATCAAGCAGCCGGTTAAAGCATTTACCCAAAAACATCCCGAGGTCAAAAAAGAACCCAACGCTCTGCGTCAACTATATCGTGTTATTATTGACAAAGAGTGGACTCCTGCTTTACTTTTTAAAACCCTTTTTGAAAAATTCTCTTTTGAGCATTTAGTTTTTATTTTTACCTTTTTATTTGATGCGCTGGGGGCTGATTTAAAAGCTGACGGTTCTTCCATACCCAAGCCTCAACTGAAAAAACTGGTTAAAGACACAAAAAATATTCAGGCTATTTTCGGTGTTTACCGTTATTTTAAAACTACAGAAAAATCTTTAAAAAAACAGTTCCAAAGATTTCATATCCCATATCCGGAAGCTGCTAAAAAAACCAAACCGCCAAATACCAAAGGGGCTGCATGAAAAATTTTTCCTCTTTACCGGCTGGTCAATATTTTGAAGTTTTATCTAAAACTTATATGAAATTGATAGATGAAAAATATTTAAGCCCCGACAAGGTTCTACAGGTTATAAACAGTTTAAAACTGAACAACATGAAAGCTAAAAGCATAATCCTAACCACTATGCGCGAAGCGACTAGGCATACTTCCATGGAGCTTTATGGAAGCAACAAAAAAAGACAAGACATTTTAAACGCCATTATGGGAGCCTTAAAAAAGCTGGAAGAACAAGAAAACAAAAGCAAAAACACACTAAAAGGCAAAACACCTCAAAAAAATTAAATTACAAATTAATTATGATAGAATTGGCAGAAATTTTAAAACATTTATCAGACGATTTAAAAATGCAGTTTCAGGAAGATCCAACGGGCTCTTATTCTTATCAAATCGATGAAACAATAACTGTACAAATCGAGCTGGCCAAAAATGAAGAAGATGTTGTTTTAGGTTCTTTTTTTGCCGAGCTGCCTCCTGGCAAATTCAGAGAAAATGTTCTGGGAAATGCTTTAAAAGCCAATTATATTTTAAACGAGCCGTCTTTTTTTGCTTTTAGCGAACAAAACCACAAGCTACTTTTATATCAGTTTCTTCCTCTGAAAAACTTAAACAGTCAAAAATTACAGGAAGATCTGACGCTATTTTCAAACAAGGCTCTACTTTGGCAGGAAGCTATTAAAAACAACCTGGCAGCTCCTAGAGACTTTTTGCATCTTGCGGCCACTTACAAAAGCTAAAAAACAAATCAAACAAAGGCTATAAGCTAAGAGTGCAATAAATTCATGGACAAAATTAAAAACTTTATCAACACTACGCCGACAGCTAAACATTGGGAAGAAGTGGGCGTGCGCCACCATCACGGCATCTGTATGCCTCTTTTTTCTTTGCACAGCTCAAAAAGCTCAGGCATTGGAGAATTTAACGATCTTTATCTGATGATCGACTGGTGCAGAGAAACCGGCATGGATGTTTTACAGCTTTTACCAATTAACGAATGTCATTTCCATGATCCGAGTCCGTATAATGCGCTTTCTTCATGTGCTTTGGATTATATTTACATCAGCCTTCGCGACCTGCCTTATGTCAAACAAGATTTAGCTTTACAAGATCTTCTTAAAAATTTTGATAAATTCAAAGTTTACGGCCATATCAACTACCCTAAAATCAGACGTGCCAAATTAAACTTTTTAAAAACCTATTTTGATAAATATTTCTGCAAATTCGAGAAAGAAAAAAGTTTTAAGAATTTTATCGATCAAAATGACTGGGTCAAAGAATATGCGGCTTATAAAATTCTGAAAAAAATCAATGGCCGCAAAGCCTGGCTGGAATGGGAAATTAAAACCGAGCCGGAAAAGCTATTTCATGAACACAAAGAAAAATTGCATTTCAACTGTTTTCTGCAATACTTGGCCTATTCGCAAATGATCAAAGTCAAAGAATATGCAGACAAGCAAGATATTTTATTAAAAGGAGATATTCCGCTTTCTTTAAGTCCGGACAGTGCGGACGTTTATTTTCACCGCGAAATTTTTGATCTGAACTATGTTATCGGCGTACCTCCTGATGACATTTGCCCTTTTGGAGACAAATGGGGCTTTTATCTTTTTAACTGGGAAAAGCTCAAGCAGACTAATTTTAAATGGTGGCGGAGAAGACTATCCTTAATTTCCAAGCTGTATCATTTATACCGCATCGACCATGCTGTAGGTTTTTTCAGGCTATGGGCCATTCCTCCTTTAGAAAGCTCTTCCCATGGCCAATTTATTCCCAAAGATCCCAGTAAATGGGAGAATATGGGACGGGAAAATTTAAACATGTTTATCTCGGCCTCGCCTCTTCTGCCTTTAGCCGAAGATTTAGGTTTGATCCCTCCTTTTGTGTATACGGTTTTAAAAGAACTCGGCATTTGCGGCACAAAAGTCATACGCTGGCAGAAAAAAGATCCTAAAAATTTTGAGCCGGTGAGTTTAACTACAGTATCCACCCATGATACGGAGACTTTAACTCAATGGTGGCAAAACAAAGATTCCGAGACTGCCAAATTCGCCGCCTTATGGGGCATGCCCTATAAAGCTGAGTTTAGCAATGAGCTAAGAAAAAAACTACTCATTCAAGCGCACCATTCAAGCAGTCTTTTTCATATCAACCTTTTACCAGAGTATCTAGCTTTTTTTGAAGAGCTGATCCATACGGATCCAGACGATGAAAGAATTAATATTGCCGGCACTACATCTCCTGCTAACTGGAGCTACCGGTTAGTCAAGCCTTTAGATGAACTGGTTCAGCATGAAGGACTGAAAAAAATGATCAAAGAGATTCTAAAAACGCCAACTGAAAAGATCTAACATTTATGAAAAAGCTATTTTTATTTTTTACTTTTTGTCTGGCTGGAATTTTTGCTTATGAAACCTCTATCAATGTTCTCTACAAATCCCTGGACCCAAAATCCATTGCCAAGCAACTGGCTTTTTTCGAGCTTTACCCTGAAACAGCAGAAGGTCAAAAAGCGCTTAAAAGAGCATTTGCTCTTTTAAATGAAAAACAAGCCCAAAAATTTGCACTTCCCAAAACTGATTTCTCTTTTTTAATCAAAGCCGTTAACAATTTAGAGCCGACATCGGAACTTGAGCTATCTGAAGAAGAACTATCCTTTATTAACAAACTCTGTTCTGGCTTTGCCAACCGAAAGCTTAAAACTTTTGCTTCTTTTCAAGAAGCAGATTTTTTGCACTCGGATCCTGAGCAAATCGATCTGTCCCGCGCCCTTTTGGTAGCGCAGCTGGGAAATTCCCCTGCGGCTCAAAAACAAATCCGCCTATATGAAGCGGCTCTAGATTTGATGGCTTTACAAATCAAAGCCAGAATTCCCAACACAGCAAACGATTCGGATAAGATCAAAGCCATTTCAGATTTTATCTTTTTTGAAATGGGCTTTGCTTTCCCTCCCCATTCTACTTATTCCGAAGAGATCGACAGTTTCACTTATCTACCCTCTGTAATCGATACGAAAAAAGGCGTTTGCCTGGGAATTTCCATCTTATATTTTTCTCTAGCCCAGCGTTTAGGCCTATCTCTTAAATTTATCACACCTCCGGGCCACATTTTTTTAAGATACGAGCCAGACAACAATCCTGAAAAAACTTATTTCAATCATGGATCTAATAAACCTGATTACATCAATATTGAAACTACCATGCGAGGAGTAAACATACCCGACGAAAGATACTTGGGCATTGAACTTAAAAAACTGCCTGTTAGAAATACCAAAGAAGCCATCGGCTTCACATTTATCAATGCAGCTTCTATTTATTTAAAAGAAAAAAAATTCGACAAAGCGCTAAAACTCTATGAGCAAGCATATAAATATCTACCTGACGATCCTCTGACCAAAGAGCTTTTGGGATTTTGCTATATTTTTCTAAACCAGGAAAAAAAAGGCCAAAAGCTTTTAGAAGAATCGCTTGGGATAAAAGACGAGCATCATTTTTCTTCCCACAATCTAATCAAAGATTTTTTAGAAAAAAAAGTTTCCCAAAAAGGGATTATAGAATTTTTTGTACCTTTTGAAGATAAAATTCAGACTTTACAAAGCAAAAAAGAACGGCTCAAGGCTATTTTAAACAAATATCCCGAGTTTAGATCAGGTATTTTACTTTTGGCCTCCATTTATTCTGAAATGGGCCGTCAAAAAGATGCCTATTATATGCTTCGCAAATATATAAAACTAGAACCTGACGATCCAACGATTGCCTTTTATTTATCTGAAATTGCACTGAGGCGCAAAAACCTAAATGCAGCCTGGCATTATTTTTTAAAGGCCCGTCAAAATTTTCAAAAGCAAGGCTCGGAGCCTGCTATCATCAAAAATTTTTATTTCAACTTGAAAAAAACAGCATTAAATTAATTTTTTTAAAAAATACTTTTTCTTTGTATTTGTTTTTGCTAGCATATTTTTTATTTTTTACTAAAAAGGAGTGAAAAAAATGTTCAGAACAAAGCGCTCGGACAGATGGGTTCAAACACCAAAACCTGCCGCTGAAGCTAATTGGCATGAATCCCTTGCTCTTTGGAAAAACAGATGTATAAAATATTTAAAGACCACTTCTGTTTCTAATTTTTTACAAACCAACCTGTTTACACCTTGGAGCAGTCTAAAAACCGATTATCCCGCTATACATGCTGTTGCCATGGCGGTTCTTTCCATTTTATTAGCAGTTTTAATGTTCAAACCGGCTTTTGAGGCTATTTCTTATATAGCTTCTTTTAAACAAATTATCAATATAGTAGCCCCTATTGCATTTTTAGTCCTTTACAGCCAAATTTTACTTTCAACCTGGCAAAGAATCAAACAGGCCAAGCAAGAGATATCCCAGCTATATAATAGTTCTCCTCAAGCTGAAAAGGTTTAAAATTATTTTTTTAAATTTAAATATCTCAAAAATTATTCTTTATTATATAATATTACCACTTTACTTATTTAAGACCTAAAAAAGGAGTAAAAGCCATGTCTTTTTTACCTGAAAGTGTAGCGAATGGTATAAACTATTTAACAGGAAAATCTCAAGCTCTGCAAGATTTATACGGCATCTTTATTAAAGACAAAAAAACAAAAATTCAAAATCTAACTTTTGTAGATCTAAATTCTAAACAGAAAATCTTAGAAAACCTAACCTGTTATTCTAGAAACAATAAAATAGCTTTTACTGTTAGTCTAGTAGCTATTCCCATTTTGACCATATTAATTACTAAAATAGCTGTATTTGCCAGTATTTTAACTACAATTATCCTTGCCACCTATGTTATTTATAAAAACAATCAAAACGTTACTGCAATGCAAAAAGTGGCCGATGGCGCCTCAAAAGGCATCTTTCATACTAGAAACTGGATTGCTGCTCACAATCCTTTTGCTAGTCAAAAAAATTAATATCAGCAAAGCAAAAATATTGTACCTTAATTTGATTTGCCAATTCACAAAAAAGCCTTACTTGCAGAAAGGTTTATTATTATTATTTCCAAAAAATTCTTTAAAAAAAATTTGCTTTCAATTTTTTTATAGCAGTATAATTTTTCGCAAAAAAGGAGGAATCTATGGCAACAGACACAAGTTTACAGCCGACTGGCAAACAACCCGGATTTAAAGAAAATTTACAATCTGTACTAAAAGCAGCCGGACATGATGTAAAACGGGCCGCTCATAATCTTAAAGGAAAGCTTTTTAAGCCTGATTTCCAAGCAGAAGAAGGGGCAGAGCAACTAGAAAATACAGAAAACACTGCCTGGTGGGCAATTACTGATTTGAGAGATTTAAGAGCAGCTGCTCGCCACCATCCTTACTTAACCATTATAATCGGCCTAGCAACTTTTAGTTTAGCCAAAATTGCCGCCACTGCAGCAGCGGTTGCGATTTTCACTACTTTTGCCATTATTGGAAATGCCTTCATAATAGGAACTTTTTTACAAAAAGGAGAAAACAAAGACATACTTATTGCCAATTTAAATGAACCTGTTGAAGGCTATAAACTTTCAGATGCCTGGCAAGCTGTCAAAGATTTTTTCAGCTCTTCAGATGAAGCAAATGAATCTGTAGAAGCAGAAGAAAGAGACGCTGCCATTGCTGATGATCATGCAGACGTAGACTCTGGAGCCGAATCTGAATGATAAAACTATTAAAAAAGCTATTTTTTGAATTCAATTTTTAAATTTAAAAAAAAATTATAGTTTAAATTTTTTTAGATTTAAAAATAGTTTGTGACTTGTTCTATAAGTAAAAAGGTGTTATGCTTTCTTTTTAACCCAAAATTTTTAGTGAAGGACTGTAAAAATGAGTAAAAGATGTCGAGTTACTGGCAAGCAGCCAGTCCGTGGTTACAGCTATGCTATCCGCGGCATTGCCAAAAAGAAAAAAGGAATTGGTTTAAAAATTACTGGCAAAAACAAACGTATTTTTCTGCCTAATCTAATAAAAAAAAGACTTTGGCTGGCTGAAGAGAACCGTTTTATAACTTTAAAATTATCTGCCTCTGCTTTAAGAACAATTGACAAGGTTGGTTTGTTTAAAGTTGTACAAAAAATGCGTGCTAGAGGCGAAAAAATTTAATTTTTTTAAAAACTTTCTTTAAAAAATCAAATCTTTGGCTGTAAATTAGAAAGCCAAAGATTTGATTTTTTTTTTATGGCCAAAAACGCACCCGTTAGATCTTTTCTGATCAAAGTTGTTTTAGCAGCGGCTTTATTTTATGGCTATCTAACTGTCAAAAGTTTTTTACCTGTTGTTCCGTCATACCAAAAACCGGTTGTTCTTTATTCCAACCAAATGCGTCAAAGTTTAAAAGCGACGCTTTTAAAAGCCTTACACAGCGCTCAAAAATCTTTATTTGTGATTATGTTCGGGCTTTCCGATCTAAGCATTTTAGATGAACTGGAAAACAAATCCAAAAATGGTGTTAAGGTAAAACTTTTTTATGATCTACGCTCTTCTCCTTACATTGAAAAGCCTTCCTTTCGGGCGGAAAAAAGCAGAAAAGGGGGGCTGATGCATCAAAAAGTTATAGTTATAGATAACAAGACAGTCTTTTTAGGATCGGCTAATTTAACGGCTTCTTCTTTATCCATGCATGGCAATCTGCTGATTGGTTTTTATTCTTCTGCTTTAGCTCAATTTCTGCAAGAAAAAGCTCCTCATGGCAAAGGCCAATGCTTTCGGGGAGTTATCGGAGGACAAAACATAGAACTATTTTTACTGCCTGACATAAAAAAAGAGGCTATTTCCTCATTAATTAGAATGCTGCGGCTTTCCAAACAAAGTATTCATTTAGCCATGTTTACCCTTACCTATCCTGTGCTGGTAAAAGAACTGATCGCCGCCCAAAAACGGGGGGTGGCTGTAACAGTCATAGTTGATGCCAGATCGGGTATGGGCATAGGCTCAAAAACAATAGCGGACCTAAAAAAAGCCGGCGTTAAAGTCATGCTTTCTTCCGGTATTGAGCTTTTACACTACAAGCACTTAATCATAGATGACAAGATTTTAATTTCGGGATCCGCTAATTGGACCAAAGCCGCTTTTTTTAAAAATCACGACTGTTTTTTTATTTTGCGCAATTTAAATACCGAGCAAATAAAATTTCTGAAAAAGCTCAAATACATTTTGGAGCAAGAGACCTTATAAGAATCAATATTTTGACTTTCAAATTTCACCTGAGCTTTAAAACTTATCTTGCATAGTAAAAAATTTTATTATACGGGCCTTAAAAATTTACATTTTTTTTTCAAAAAAAGCTAAAGTTATGCTAGTTTAATACTAATTATTTAATTTTTATCTTAAAATTTTTGAACTGGAAAAAACCTATGATTGGACGTAATGATCCCTGTTTTTGCGGCAGTGGTAAAAAGTATAAAAAGTGCTGTTATCCCAAACAGCCACAGAATAATTTTTCATCTTTGAAGGCTCAGTATTTTAATGAATTCGGCATTATGTTAAAAACCAAAGAACAAATTGCGGGGATTAAAAAAGCCAGCTTTTTAGCAGCTACAATTTTAGACAAACTATGCCGGGCTGCTAAAGCGGGAGTTACTACTAACGAGCTGGACAAAATGGCCCAACAGCTGCATCAAGACGCCGGAGCGGCAGCGGCTCCTTTAGGCTATGGGGAGCCGCCTTTTCCAAAAAGCATCTGTACCTCGGTAAATGAGATCATCTGCCACGGCATTCCCAACAACACGCCGCTTGAAGAAGGAGATATTGTCAATATAGACGTTACTTCCATTTTAAATGGTTATTACGGCGACTGCAGCCGCATGGTTGTTATCGGCCGAACTACTCCAGACAGTCAATTAGTAGTAGACACAGCTTACCGGTGTCTAATGGAAGCGATCAAAATCTGCAAACCGGGCCTGAAAATTATGGAAATTGGAAACGCCATTGAAAAAATAGCAAAAGAAAACAACTGTTCTGTAGTTGATCAGTTTGTCGGCCATGGAGTAGGCGTAGATTTTCATGAACCTCCACAAATTCCGCATCATTATAATGATCTACAAATTCCTCTGGCCGAAGGGATGACTTTTACTATTGAGCCGATGATCAATGCAGGCGTTAAAGAAGCTGTTATTGACCCTGCAAATGAATGGGAAGCCAGAACCAAAGATTTCAAGCCTTCAGCCCAATGGGAACATACTCTTTTAATGACTGGATCTCATGCTGAAATCTTAACTAAAATCTGAAAAATCAGAAGGGATCTCAGACAAGGCCTGATTATCTTCTATCTGCTCTTGTTCTAATTGCGCATTATCTTGTTCATTGTTTTCATCTTCATCGGGAGCCTCTTCTTCTATATTTTTACTCTCTTCCGGATTTTGTTCATTTTCATATCTGGCACCTGTATTTTGGACTTTTTTTTGTTCCAGCATTTTTTGCATATCGGAAATTCTTTTAGTTTCGATCTCTTCCAAGGGCAACTCTTCAATAGGTTCTATTTCATGGGGATTTGCTGTTTGATGAGGCTCTAATTTTCCAGAATCCTGTTCATGCATCTTTATTTGAGAATAACCGGAGCTATTTTTCTGCTCTTGCAGAACAACAGTGACCAGTTCTTCCAAGTCATTGCTATCTTTTTCGAACTTTTTAAGCTCATAATTAAGCTTACCCAGTTCCTGTTCCAGTTCACGTATGGATGGATTATCCTCAAAATTGTTATCAGCGATTTCTCTTTTCAGATTTTCAGCTTCTTCTTTTACTAAAAAAAGTTCTTTTCTAACCTGCTGCAGATTTTCTTTTTTTTCTTCGAATTGAACTCTCAACTGATAGTACAGATGTTCGATATGTTTCAATTCCTGGATATGTTTTTCATTTTCCAAAATCTGACTGTGTTTTTCTTCCACAGCTTTTTGCAAACTGTTTAACTGATCTTTTTTATTTTCCTGAAGCGCCAATTTTTCTTCTTTTCCGACTAAAGACCGTCTCAGGTTTTCGGTTAAACTTTTTAAAGTTTCTACTTCCTGTTTTTTTTCTTCTGCTATCTGAGTTAAGCGATCCATTTCAAATTTAAAATTTTTCTGCTGGCGGGCATGGAAATCAATTTCCCTGGCTAATTTTTCCTCTGCTTTAACTATTTTTTCTCCGGCTTCATTCTCTTTGGCTTCAAATGCCAGGATCTGTTCTTTCACATAGCTAAAAGCCGCATAGCAGGTAAACAGGCTCAAAGCAACAGATGTTTGCAGGCCGAAAGCAAAACCATGATACTGATAAAGCTGCAAATGCTGATAAACCGCTGTCCCGATTAAAAGGACAAGCGACCAATAAAGCCCTTTTTTTTCTTTTTTCAAACATAGGAAAAAACCGACAACTGCTGCTACAAACAATTCTAAATTAGAAAATTTCTGGAAAGAGGCCAGCATCAAAGTAAAAAGCAACAAAGAAGGGCCGATCAACGCCCAAAAAATAATCTTTGCGCTATTTTCTTTTTCCACTCGAAAAAGTCTGTCCAACATAGCTTTCTATCTCCTGCTTGACTCCTTAATTACACTTAATACTCTTTTTCCTTTCTTTTTGCAAAAACTCTTTTATTTTTTTTAAAAATTAAGAATTAAAAAACACAAAATTTTTAAAAAACAAAAATGATTAAGAAAAAAAATGAGACAGTCAGTACTTTTAAAAATAAAATAGTCCCATATAAAAAAATCTAGAGCAGCCAAACGAATGAGCAAGCTGCTTTTTCTGCTCTTTTGTTGGGTAAAATCTATATTTATATGCGGAATTTACAAATTTTATGTTAAAATAGTAATGTAAAAAAGAGATTTGATGCAAAAAGACGGCTTATATCCCCATAGCTAAAGCAAGCGGTATTACGCCGTCATTGATAAAAAGGCCCTAGGCTTATCACAAATACAGTTTAAAAAAATCAAAACAAACTATTTAAAGGGAATCTTTTTTAATTTCGCTGTCTTCTCTTTCGAATTCTTGAGACGCTCCCTCTAAAAGATAAGAAAGCAGATCTTCGTCCCCTTTATATTTCATCTCCACTTGCATATTTCCTTTTGCATCTTCATCTGTACAGGTAACTAAAACAAAAGTTTTATATTTATTTTCCAAAAAATTATGCAGATCTTTTTCTAAAAGATGTTTTTTAAGCTCTTCTTTTTTAACTAAAATTTTTGCCATGAAGTTTTAAGAAACCTTGTGTTAAATTTTAGGTAAAATTGTTCTCATAAAACGCATTATTTAGCAAATGATTTTCACATTTTAATAGATGAAAATTATATTTTGACCGCACTTTTAATATTAAAAAAACCAGTACATTTTTTAATTTTGATCTTGCTCTTGACTCTTTTCGGCAAGTAGTTTTTAATCTTAGCAAAAAGCAAAAGGGAAGTTATGGTTTTTTTCAAAAGAATCTTTTTATTTTTAGCAATTAATATACTTATCATTACAACTATTTCAATTATAATTGCGCTGTTAGGCTTAGGTCCTCATTTAACTGAAAATGGTCTTGACTACCTTACTTTAATGCTTTTTTGTCTAATCTGGGGTATGGGCGGAGCTCTTATTTCGCTTTTTCTGTCCAAATTCCTAGCTAAAACCATGATGGGTGTCAAAATTATTGAACCGCATACAGAAGATCCGGAGAAAAAACAGCTTTATACCATAATTGAAGAACTAAGCAGAAAAGCCTCTTTAAAAAAAATCCCTCAAATCGGCATTTATCCCTCGCATGAGGTCAATGCTTTTGCCACTGGCTATTCGCAATCGCATGCCCTGGTTGCTGTATCGGAAGGCCTTTTAAAACATTTGGACAAAGAAGAAACCGAAGCTGTCCTGGCCCATGAGATTTCTCATTTAGCCAATGGCGACATGGTAACCATGACCCTTTTACAAGGCATAGTCAATGCCTTTGTCATGTTTTTAGCCCGCATTTTAGCGTATGCCATTGCTGCTTTTAGCCGAGATGGCAAGAAACGGTTCTCTTATGGCACTTATTATATTTTAACTTTTCTTTTCCAGACTGTTTTTATGGTTTTAGGCTCGCTTGTGCTGGCTGCTTTTTCCAGAAGAAGGGAATATCGAGCAGATGAAGGAGGAGCATTTCTTTCTGGCAAAGAAAAAATGGTCAATGCTTTAAAAGCTTTGCGCATTACCTCTAAAATCAAAGACCAATATACCGAAAAAAAAGCCTTTCATTCTTTCAAGATTTCCTCTCCGCAACAACCCGGTTTACTGATTCGGTTATTTTCTACCCATCCTACTTTAGAAGACAGGATTCAGAGGTTGCAAACAGGCAAATTTTTATAAAGATTTAAAAAAATATTTATAAACAGAAAGTAATTTTATAAATAAGACTTATTTTTAATTAAAAAGTAAGTTAAAATAAATTCTGTTTAATTAAATAAATAATTATAAAAACAAAAAAATAAGCCATTTACAATTTTTCAAGGCTAAAAATGTCCAAACTACAAAAACCAACTGTAGCTGTTGCTCTTTCCGGAGGAGTTGACTCTTCTGTAGCTGCTTTACTTTTAAAAAAAGAAGGATACAAGGTTTTCGGCCTATTTATGAAAAATTGGGAAGAAAAAGACTCTTCCGGCAAATGCTTAGCAGCTCAAGACATGGAAGATGTAGCCAGAGTCTGCGACATTTTAAAGATTCCCTACTACACAGTAAATTTTTCTAAAGAATACAAAGAAAAAGTTTTTTCACTTTTTTTAAAAGGCTATCAAGCAGGTAACACTCCCAATCCGGATATTCTTTGCAATAAAGAGATCAAGTTTAATCTATTTTTAAAAAAAGCCCTATTGCTTGGTGCAGATTTAATGGCTACCGGCCATTATGCCAGAATAGATAGCAGCTACCGGCTATTAAAAGGTTGGGATAGAAACAAAGACCAAAGCTATTTTTTATATACTTTAAACAAAGAAATCCTCAAAAAGGTCATTTTCCCGCTGGGAAATCTAGAAAAAACACAAGTCAGAAAAATTGCAGCCGAGCATAATTTAGTAACAGCTGATAAAAAAGATTCAACCGGCATTTGTTTTATTGGCAAACGCTCTTTCAGGCCTTTTTTAGCCCAATTTTTAAAAACCCGAAAAAAGGGCTTTTTTGTTGATCTGGAAGGAAAAGTTCTTGGCGAACACAGTGGCGCCTTTTTCTATACTATCGGACAAAGAGAGGGCTTAAAAATTGGCGGGAAAGGCCCTGCTTGGTTTGTAGTCGGCAAAGACATTAAAAAGAATCTGGTTTTTGTCGCGCAAGGTAAAGACCATCCTGCTCTTTTTTCCAGTTCTTTGATCGCCTCGGACTTAAGCTGGACAGATCAAAAAAGCCCAAAAAATCTCACCGACCAATTAAAAATCCCTTTTTATTGCCAGGCTAAAATCCGCTATCGCCAAGAAGATCAGAACTGCTGCATTGAAAAAATTGAAAATGGCCTAGCGCATATATCTTTTGAAAAGCCGCAAAGAGCCATAACTCCCCTTCAATCAATAGTTTTCTACCAAAAAGAGCATCTTCTCGGCGGCGGTCTGATCAAATCAGCCGGAATTTCTCAATACCACGATCTATCCAAACAACTCTTTGTTAATGAAACCTTTAAAAGCTAACCTAAGCTTATTTAATCCTGGTTAGTCTTCAATAACCTTCAGCTTAGATAAGACAAATTTTTCTATACAAAACAATTATCCTGATTAAAATAAAGCTTTTGCTGAAAATAATTTAAAAAAATTATATATTAAAGATATGAATGATACTTTTGCCCGTGTAGACCGATCAGATTCGCAAGAGCCTCCTAAAAGAGCTCCTGGCCACAAACAAAAAATAGGAACGATTACTATTCCCATTAATGGAGAAGAAAAGACTTTAGACATTTTTTGGCATGGCACAGATCTTTCCAAATATAAAGAGCATCAAAATATTTCCGACATCCAAAAGCTGTTTACCACTTTAATTCAAAAAATGGAAGCTGAACATAGGTCTTATAAAACAACTAAAGTAAATATTACTTACCGTCCAAACGCTAAAAACAGACAATTTAAGTTACTTGATGCCGAATACCATAGCAAAGAAAACGCAACTGAAGACCTAAAACAAACTCCGGAAACAATAAAGCGCCAAACACAACTACCTACCGACAAACCGATGAACCAGCAACCTACGTTTGTAGTAATAGACAAATTAACTCAAAAAATTCTAATGCAGCCAAAAGAGCCAGCACAAAACCAGCAAGCAGAACCAGCTGCTGCTCCAGAAGCCGCAGCCAGCCTAGAAGAAGCTAAAAAACCGGCACCTAGAATAAAAGTGACAGGAAAAGTCACAGAATCAAAAACAAAGCCTAAAACTTCTATTAACCCTCTATGGCTCCAATTTGAAAATATAGACACAGAAACAGATTTAACTAATTTTTTAGACAAATTAGAAAACGCGTCTAACGATGAACTAACAGCATTTTTAGACTCCTTTAATACACTCCAATTACAAGATGATTTATCTTTAAAAAAACTCAGATTTGATCATGAATCCTCAACAGCACAAAAGATCGTGTCAACAACCCAAACAATAACAGAAAACCAGAAAAACTCTCCCAATTCATTAAAATTCTCTGTACTGTTAAAATCCTTGATTACGCGAATTGAGTCGGAAAAAAATGGATATGACTTTTTCACACACAATATTCAACTGGGGGAATCTCGCGAACCAAATCCAGCTACACAACCAGAACATCCATGCTTTTTTAAAAAAAATGAGGATCTTTGGGTTCGAATAACAAATTTAGCAGAAATCGAACAATATAAAAATATTGTAGATCAGCAAAAGCTAACCCCTGGAAATGTGTTACTTAATGATAACAATGTAATATTTTTCAAATATTCCATTGGTTTTGACAATGATATAGTTCACTATCGTTCAGGATCGAAAGGAATACGTGTTAAGTTAAACGATCATCCAGAAATCCTTGATACTAATATATCTGATATTGTAGCAACATTATTAAACCAAAATGTTAAATTTACAGATATTCAAAAAATGTTAGAATGCATGCATCAAACTATGGCAGGACATATAAGTTTATTTTTAAACAATCTTATTCAAAATACCGAAATAACAGATCCAACGAACAACCCAATCCAAATTGCATCTGCTCAACAGCAACAATATACTATACAGGTAACAACGAAAAAAACTCTAATATTAACATTGGAACAGACATTTAACTATCGAGATACGGACACAGGACATATAATAAACCAGAATGTAGCTTCTATAACATGGGATATTACCGAAGATACCTATAAAACAGAAATCAAATCTCCAGAATCTTCAGAGGCTTAATATTTCTTTTCAGTTCCTGCAAGCTTTTTTTATGGGTAATAATAAAATCAACCAACGGAATTCCTGATAGGTATTCTACAAATTCCAAAGATGGATTTTCATCTTTAAGATAGACAATTAACTTGGCATTTTCTTTTGACAGCTGATGCAAAGAGCGAAAAAGCTCATTGGACATCCCTTTGTTACTTTCAATACCTAAAAGGGTATATTGTTTATTTTTCAAAACCTGTTTCAAAGCATACAGATGACTTTCATTAAAAATCTTGCTTTTAGCATCGAATTCCAAAAGCCTTTCGGACAGCTCTGCCAAAGTCACAGCTCTACAACCCAAATGTTCGATAGCAATACCGGCAGCCACATTTGCTAAATGAATAGACTGCGCCAGCTCTAACCGGCTGGCCAAGGCCACAGCTAGAGTCGACAGAACAGTATCTCCGGCGCCTGTTACATCATTGACTTCTTTTAAACGGACAGGGAAATGTCTACAGTTTAATTTTTTATCAAAAAGAGCCATGCCGTTTTCTGAGCGAGTAATTAAGAGCTTACCGACATTAGTTTTTTTGATTAAAGTTTCAGCCACTTCTTCCAAAGAAGCGGTAAAGGGCAATTTAGCGGCAATGTAGGCTTCTTTTTGATTAGGCTTTAAAATGGTCGCTTTTTTATATTTAGTAAAATCTGAGCCTTTGGGATCAACGATAACCGGTATTTTTAAAGACCTGCACAGTTCAATAGTTGTTTGCAAAATATTTTTGGTTAGAAATTTTTTACCGTAATCTGAAATAGCCACAACCTGCATTTGAGGAATTAAAAATTTCAAATGGCCAATTACCTTTTTTTCTAAAGATGAGGGCAACGCTAACAATTTTTCAGAGTCTATGCGAATTAATTGCTGAGAAGTGGCGATCAGGCGATTTTTAGTAATAGTCGGAAAATCTTTTTGGCGGATTAAAAAACTGGTATCAGCGCCTTTTTGTTTTAGTTTGGCGGCCAATTCTGATCCTTCTTTATCAAATCCCAGCCTGCCTAAGACACTAACTTGAGCATTTAAAGCCAAAAGATTTAAAACTACGTTGCCGGCGCCGCCGGGATGGGAGGTTTTTTGCCTAACGTTTAAGATATTCACCGGGGCTTCGGGAGAAATGCGCTCTATTTCCCCTTTGGTATATTTATCTAGCATCAAATCTCCCAAGACTAGGGCCTTAACAGAACCAAAACGGCTAAGCGTATTAGAGAGTTTTTGAGGCATAAACATTTTCTGCAATATTTTTTTTATCAATTTATTGGCAAGAAAACCCCTTCCTTTAGGGAGGGGATGA